>CALBJW010000108.1 GCA_937893145.1 uncultured Prevotellaceae bacterium
AGGTAATGGTAAGCTCTCGAAGCGTGATGGTGATAAGCTTGGTTTCCCAGTATTCCCACTCGAATGGCACGACCCTAAGTCTGGTGCTATCTCATCAGGCTATCGCGAGAAGGGTTATCTCCCAGAGGCTGTCATTAACTTCCTTGCTCTTCTTGGCTGGAATCCAGGTAATGACCAGGAACTCATGTCGCTTGAAGAAATGGTTAACCTCTTCGACCTCTCTAAGTGTTCAAAGGCAGGTGCTAAGTTCGACTATGTCAAGGCTGCTTGGTTCAACCATCAGTATCTCATTCAGCAACCAGATGAGGCTTGGGCTCCATCGTTCGATAAGGTTCTTAAGGAGAACGGCATCGAGGCAACAGCTGAGCAGGAAGCTGAGGTTGTTCGCATGATGAAGATGAAGGTTATTGAGTATGTTGACGGTCTTGGCAACAAGAAGAAGCGTAACATCTCATTCGCTTCAGACCTTTGGCCACTCACAAAGTTCTTCTTCGTTGCTCCAACTGAATTTGACAAGGAAGACAAGTTCATCCGTAAGAACTGGAAGGAGA
The DNA here is from genome assembly GCA_937893145.1 of uncultured Prevotellaceae bacterium. Classification (GTDB taxonomy): domain Bacteria; phylum Bacteroidota; class Bacteroidia; order Bacteroidales; family Bacteroidaceae; genus Minthosoma. Next base: position 552 of record CALBJW010000108.1, read on the forward strand.
ATACTGGTGCTGAGATGCAGCAGATGCTTACTCTCCTTGAAGGTCTCGAGGACTTCTCTGTTGAAGGACAGAAGGCAGTTATCGACCCTTGGGCAGAACAGACAGGTATCAAGCCTTGGAACGCATGGCGTGTTGCTCTTGTTGGTGCAGGTCAGGGTCCTGATATGTACGAACTCGCAGCATTCCTCGGTAAGGAAGAAGTAGTGAACCGCATGAAGTTCGCCATTGAAACATTAGGTTAATGTATAACATAGCGATATATCTTTACGCATTCTGTGCTCATGTTGCAGCATTCTTCTCGAAGAAGATACGCTCGATGATTGATGGACAGAAGCAGACAAACAGCATCCTCAAGGCGAATATTCGCCCTGAGGATTGTGTTGTTTGGTTTCATGCTGCCTCGTTAGGGGAGTTTGAACAAGGTCGCCCACTTATGGAACGCCTTCGCAAACAGCATCCGGAATACAAGATTCTGCTTACTTTCTTCTCTCCAAGTGGATATGAAGTGAGGAAGAATTACGATGGAGCAGATGTAATCTGTTACATGCCTTTCGATACTCCTGCTAATGTTCGCCGCTTCTTGAAGTTGGCACATCCTGAGATTGCTGTATTTATTAAATATGAGTTTTGGCAGAATTACCTCACTATGATGCATAAACAGGGAGTGAAAGTGTATTCTGTCAGCAGCATTTTCCGACCAGAACAGCATTTCTTCAAGTGGTGGGGAAGTACAAAGGTGCTGAAACAGTTTGACCATCTCTTTGTTCAGAACGATGCTTCGAAGCAGCTTCTTGCTGAGCATGACATAACAAATACCACAGTAGTGGGTGACACTCGCCTCGACCGAGTGATTGACATCAAGAATGCAGCAGCCGACCTCCCTCTTGTTGAGAGGTTTGTTGGTAGCAGTCCTTGTTTCATTGCTGGTTCGTCGTGGGGACCAGACGAGGAAATATACATCCCTTATTTTGCCAGACATAAGGACTGGAAACTCATCATCGCTCCTCACGTCATAGGTGAGGACCATCTGAAAAGCATTGAAAAACTGCTTAAAGACAACGGCATGAGTTCTGTTCGTTATACAGAGGTTGAGTCCAACACCAACGATTCTTCGTTCGAAGATAAGGGAGCATTGATAGTGAACTGTTTTGGCAAACTCTCTTCCATCTATCGCTATGGCACTATTGCTCTTGTAGGTGGAGGCTTTGGAGTTGGCATTCATAATGTACCAGAGGCTGCGGTGTATGGCATTCCTGTTGTCTTTGGTCCTAATAATCATAAGTTTAAGGAAGCACAAGAACTCAAGGCTTGTGGTGGCTCGTTCGAGTTCTCGGATGCCGAAGGCTTTGCAAAGCTTATGGATGGATTCCTCTCAAATCCGGACTCTATCAAAAAGGCTGGAGAGGCTGCAGGAACGTACATCAATTCTAATGCGGGAGCAGCAGACAAGTGCTTCTGCTTCATGTTCAATAAATAATGACACTCAATTATGTTTGATATATTTGAAAACGGTTGGCAATACACCAAGAAGAAATGGTTTGTATTAACGCTCCTTGTTGTGGCATTTGTCGCTTTTGTGTATTGGCTCTTGTACATGTGTTTTCCAGAATCATTCTGGCCTGAGTACGTAAAGGTTGCAGAAGCGGGCAATGTGGAGCGTATGATGGCATTCATGGAAAAGAACCTTCCTGAGGCAATGTCCAAGATATGGATTGTGAACATCGTGCAGTACATCCTTTTTGCGGGAATAGTGAATGTGGTTCTTATGGTTGTGAACGATGATGCTCATAAGGTGAACCTCAAGTATCTCTCACTTCCTTTCTCCACATACCTCAAGGTGATTGAGTTCTATTGCATCACAATGCTTGTATATATCCTCAGCGTATATATGCTCTTCATTCCGTTCATCTATCTTGGTGTGAGAGCATTCTTCGTGCTTCCTCTGCTTCTCGAAGACCCAACTTGTAAGTTTACAACAGCCGTTAAGCAGAGCTGGAACATGACAAAAGGTCGTTTCTTCATCCTCCTTGCATTCGCATTGTTGTGCATTGTATTCTGTTTGGCAGGAGTGTTTTTCTTCTTTGTCGGAGCAGCCTTTGCAGCAGTATTCTGTCTCTTCTCCTATGTGGATTTGTACAACAAATGCAAGATTTCTAATGAACAGTAAATCAACGAAATAAAAACATGCGGAAGAATAAGGCAACTCTTCCGCATGTTTGAGGCAATTCTTCCGCAAGAATAAGGCAAAACTACCGCAAGTTTTAACTCAAACTTGCGGTAGTTTTTTGTGATATCAATTAATCATTATTTTCACATGTAGGCTGTGGTGTGCTGTCGCGATACCAATCAGCATACATAAGGTAGTGCTGAGCGATGCCGATGTTCAGTTCCTTTGCCTGTTCTGGGTCCACCTTCTTGATGAATTTTGCAGGAACACCGCCCCAAAGTTCACCATCACCAATCTGAGTCTTCTTGAGAACAAGGGCTCCAGCTGCGATGATAGCACCCTCACCAATTACAGCATCGTCGAGAACTGTGGCACCCATTCCGATGAGTGCTCCGCTCTTGACAGTACAACCATGCAGAGTGACATTGTGACCAATAGTCACATCATCGCCAATCTCAATGGCTGCCTTCTTGTAAAGTGTGTGAAGGCATGAACCATCTTGTATGTTAACTCGGTTACCAATCTTGATGTAGTTAACATCTCCACGAACGATGGCGTTGAACCACACGGTGCATCCATCGCCCATTGTCACGTCACCAACTATTGTTGCATTCTCTGAGAAATAGCAGTCCTTGCCCCACTTTGGAGTAAGTCCGCAAACTGTTTTAATTAAAGCCACGGGTAAATGATATGTTTTATTTTATTTCGTACTTATATTCCTTTTCTGGTTCTTCGTTCTTCTTCCTTTCGTAAGGATTGAAACGACCTGGTTTGTATTCGCCCTTAGGGTATGCTGTGACAACGAGGTAGAGCGACTTTGTGTCCTCTGGAACTCTCATGCGGAGCATGTGCGAAGGTTCGGTGTGGATTGTTCCATAAGTGGCTTGAGCCTTGTCGTTTACAGCAACGAGACGGTAAGCATAGCCGTCTGCTTCTGCATCACCAAGTCCTGTGAACATAAACTTCTGTAATGGTTTGCCATTGAAGTTGAGGTCGATGACATTTGCTCCGAACTGCTGAAGAGGTTTGTTGTTGATGAACTCACCGGAATACTTCATGTTCTGTTCGTGTTTTCCCTCGAAATCGAATGTGAGCAAACGGGAATAGCAGTCAACACATTCCTTTGCAAAGTCCTCTGTAGAAAGACTGAACATTCTCATGTAAGTGCTTGCTGGGTCTTCTCCTCGTTTGCCTTGGCGGAAGAGTTCGGCAATGATTGGCAAACCATGCTTCTGGCTCCAGTATTCAAGAACATAAGGAGAGTGGTAGATGTTCTCACCTGCAAGGAAACGAAGATTGGCATTGTCAATGAAACCTTTCCAGTGGTAGTTCTCGTCTGTAGGCCATTCTGGGTTGACATTGAAGAGCATCCACTGACTGCACATCTCGAAGATGCCCCCTCCGCCCCATGCCTCACCTTGTTTGTCGCAAGTGATTTGAGACTGGAACGAGTGTCCGAGTTCATGAGCTATGCAGTTGAGTTTCTTGTCCTGAACACGATTTGGAGCAATCCAAAGCGCACCGATAACATTATCGTAGTCGCCACCGTATGCTGTGCCTTCAAGAGAGTAGTTGAGCATGACCATCATGCGATACTTATCTGCGTTTGAACCTGGCTTGACAAACTTGAGGTCGTTCTTGAAGTAATCGTAGAATTGCTGAACACGCGAGAGAAGATTCTGCAAATCAACATTCATGTTGTGGCCTTCAAGGGCTGGTGCGTTTGAAAGGTCATCACCAAAAGGTTTCTCCCAGAAGATGATGACATCGTCTGTATATGCACAACGAGCAAAACTCCACTTTGAGTCTTTCTTCGTGAAGTCATTGTTTTGAAGATCCTTCGGGATATAAACTTCCTTGCCTGCTGGAGCTGAGTATGTCTTTTCCTGTGCTTTTGCAGAAGTGAAAGTAATGCCCAACAGAGTGATAAGTGCAAGTCTGATAATTGTTTTTTTCATAATTGTATTACTGTTTTCTTAGTATATGCTATGTTTTCTGTGGACAAAATTACCTAATTTTATTCAAATGCAGATATTTTTTTGAGAAGTATTCCCTATAATCCGTAAAAAAATGAAAATTATTAAGGAACATTTGTTGTTTTGTTGTGGATTTGTTAATTTTGCACATCAACTAATAAAAATGAAAAAAAGATATGAAAAGACTGATAACTGCTGTTCTCTTTGCCGCTTCCTTAGGAAGTAATGCGCATCTTTTTGCTTCGAATGAATGTAATGTGGTGTCGCCTGATTCTGTAGATAAAGAGACTATATTTATAAATCCGGAGGTTCAACCTCAGTTTCCTGGAGGAGTAGAAGCTTTGAAGAAGTATTTGGAAACGAATTTGAAATATCCTCCATCGGCACAAAAGGCAAAAGTGGAGGGTAGAGTGCTTGTGCAGTTTTTGATAGATAAGGAGGGCAATGTTTGCGACCCGGTTTGTGTTAAGTCTGTTCATAAGGACTTAGATGCAGAAGCAATTCGTGTGGTGAAATCGATGCCTAAATGGCAACCTTATTCTGTTAATGGAGTGCCAAAGGATATGAAGTACACTATTCCTGTAGCTTTCCGCTTGAATATAGACGAAGCAAAGAAACCAGGTGGTCAGATGCCTCCTCGTATGGGTGGAAACATGGGCGGTCGTATGGGTGGTCCTCGTACTACAGCTGTGTTTGGCGTGTACAAGAAAGGCAAGAATCGTGGAGGTTTCGATGAGTATATGCTTGGTGTTAAGGATAAGTTGCATCAGGCTGTTAAGTTGACAGTAAATTATAATGTCAAGACCAAGAACGAGGAACTCAACAAAGAGATAGCACAGCGTGTGTTTGGTGTTAAGGATGATTTCGAAACGGCACTCAAGGCTTTCCACAAGTCTCTCGATGAGATAAAGATTGAAGAGGCAAAGATTACTGTCATAGAAAACGAAACGGAATATCAGGTGTGCCCAAATGGTGTGGTAGGCATTGAGTACAGGAGTCTCGTTGGTGCAACCAACCTCCAGAAGTTGCCAGCAGTAGAGTATATGCTCTTCGACACTAATACTAATAAGGTGGTAACACTTGCAGACCTCATTACACCAGCTTTGGGTGATTACCTGAAGGAAAAAGGTGTCGATACGGAAAAGTCAACCAATATAAGCATTAAGGGTAAGGGCTTTATTGCAGTCACTTCTCTTTCTGCCATCACAATGGATGGTGAGAAATTGAAGGATAAGTTAAGCGATTATGCCTTAGAGATATTGGGAATGGAAAGATAAAAGATAGAAAGAAAAATAATAAAGGGAAGAGCGTTCACTCTTCCCTTTATTCGTTTATATTGCACGAGTGACTTCATAAAGCCACTTCTTATGTTCCTCATCAAGGCGAGGAGCAAGACGGTCGTAAACCATCTGCTGGTAGTTGTTGAACCATTCAATCTCCTCCTTAGTGAGCATATCCTTGAGGATAGGAGATGTGAGGATAGGACAGAGAGTGAGTGCCTCGAACTGATAGTAAGGACCGAATGTGATGCCTTCACCTACAGGAGACTCAACCACGAGCATTGTGTTCTCATGACGAACTCCGTGACTGCCTTCGATGTATATGCCTGGTTCGCAGGTGATGGTCATGCCAGGAAGGAGTGGGGTAGGGCGCCACTGCATACGGAACTGGTGAAGGTCGATGCTCTCATGAACAGACATGAACTGGCCCACACCGTGACCTGTGCCGTGAAGGTAGTTGATGCCATACTTCCACATTGCCTGTCGAGCAAAACCATCGAGCTGAGTGCCGTTTGTGCCTTTTGGGAACACTGCACTTCCAAGGTCTATCCAACCCTTGAGAACGAGAGTGTAGTCGCGCTGCATCTCCCAAGTGAGAGGACCGAGAGGAATGGTACGGGTGATGTCGGTCGTACCATCAAGATACTGACCACCAGAGTCGATGAGCAAAAGACCTTCTGGTTTGACAGGGATGTCAGTCTCAGGAGTTGGGTCATAGTGTACGATTGCTCCATGATGAGCATACCCCATGATGCTTTCAAAACTGATGCCCATGCAGAGAGGTTGTTCGCGGCGGAATGCTTCGAGTTTTGCAGAGAGTGAAAGCTCAGTCTCGTTGCCCTTTGGCACATTCTCAAGAGTCCACTTAATCCACTTGACCATTGCCACACCATCCTTCTCCATAGCAGAGCGATAACCACGAATCTCAGTCTCGTTCTTGAACATTAGGAGAGATGGTATTGGAGATGCCTTGCGGAGCGGATGCTTTACTGCTGCGTATGTGGCATAGTTCGTCTTGTCGATGTCGATGACCATAGGAATGTCAACAGCGTTGATTCCATCAATGATGTCAGTGTATTCGCGAACATCAACCCCTTCACCCTTCAAGTATTCCTCCACCTCAGGTGTGAGTTTCTCCTTATTAATAAATAAGGTTGTGTTTTGAGGAGTGATGATGATGTAACTCACAAGGAAAGGAGTGTAAAGGATATCGTCGGCACGAAGGTTGAGAGTCCAGGCAATATCCTCAAGGAAACTAACAAGAAGAGCCTTGTCGCCCAACTTCTCGCGAATACGAGCAAGCTTGCTCGATGCACTTTCGCCAGAGTATTCGAGTCCTTGCACGAAGACCTTGCTGAGAGGAACGGAAGGACGGTCGGTCCATATCTCATCGTATGGGTCGATGTCGGTGCGAACGGAGAGTCCATATGCGGCGAGGTCGTTCTGAAGAGCCTCAACTTCGCTCACGGTGTTCACCCAACCATCAACAGCCACAACGCTGCCTTTAGGCAATACACTGCCCAACCATTCTGAGATGGAAGGTGTACCTTCAATCTTCTCCTTCATGAGTACAAAATCCGAGCCTGCAAGTTGTTCGTTGGCTTGAATGAAATATCGAGAATCGGTCCAAAGAGCAGCCTTGTCAGTAGTGACAACTGCTGTTCCTGCAGAGCCAGTGAAACCGCTTATCCATCGGCGTGATTTCCATCTTTCAGGCACATATTCGCCTGAGTGAGGGTCGGTGCTTGGGGTGATGAAAGCACTAATGCCCTCTCGCTCCATGAGTTTTCGGAGCTGTGATTCTTTTTCTGTAGTAGTCATATATTAGGTGTTCAAAAAGTTATTCTCATTATTTGCCGAAATACAAACTTCATTTAGCAAAACATTGCTTTTTATATCTTTTCATTCGCAAATATACGTCTTTTTTTCTTGTCAGATGCAATTTTTTCGTTTCTTTGTTGCATTTCAAAAAAATAAAAGATAAATTTGCGGAAAGATTGCAGAGTATTAGTACAATCGATTATGAAAAATAGTACATTAGTTAACTAAATAAATATAAAACATTATGGCATTCTTAACAGACGAAAAACTCGTTATTGTAGGAGCTGGTGGTATGATCGGCTCAAACATGGTACAGACAGTCCTCTTGCTCGGACTCACTCCAAACATTTGTCTTTATGATATCTATGAGCCAGGCGTTCATGGTGTATATGATGAAATGTGCCACTGCGCATTCCCAGGTGCAAACATTTCTTACACTGTTGACCCAGCTGAGGCATTCACTGGTGCTAAGTATATCATCTCTTCTGGTGGTGCTCCACGTAAGGAAGGTATGACTCGTGAGGACCTCCTCAAGGGTAACTGTCAGATTGCAGCAGACTTCGGTGAGAACATCAAGAAGTACTGTCCAGATGTAAAGCATGTTGTTGTTATCTTCAACCCAGCTGACGTTACAGCTCTTACTGCTCTCATCCACTCAGGTCTTAAGCCAAACCAGCTCACTTCTCTCGCAGCTCTCGACTCTACACGTCTCCAGCAGCAGCTCGCTCTCGAGTTCGGTGTTCAGCAGGACAAGGTTACTAACGCTTACACTTACGGTGGTCACGGCGAGCAGATGGCTGTATTCGCTTCAAAGGCACTCATCGACGGCAAGCCTCTCGCAGACATGATGCCTTCAGAGGAGCGTTGGGCTGAGATCAAGCACATGACTACTCAGGGTGGTTCAAACATCATCAAGCTCCGTGGTCGTTCATCATTCCAGTCTCCTGCATACCAAGCTGTTAAGATGATTGAAGGCGCTATGGGTGGTGAGCCATTCACTTGGCCTGCTGGTTGCTACGTAAACTGCGACAAGTGCGGCATGAAGAACGTGATGATGGCTATGCCTACTACTATCGACGCTACAGGTGTTCACTTCACTGCTCCTGAAGGAACTGAAGAGGAAATGGCAGCTCTCAAGGCTTCTTACGAGCACCTCCAGGCTATGCGCGACGAGATCATCTCTCTTGGCATCATCCCAGCAGTAGCAGATTGGGCAAACGACAATCCAAACCTCTAATTCGGGGTTGAAGCCTACTTCAATGCAAATGATTATTAGCTAATGGCTAATAGCACTGTCACTATACACAAAGGAATGTACTCCTACGGGAATACATTCCTTTTTTAGTTGCATTCGTTCATAGTTCATAATACATCTCTCCTACTATACTCACATCCGCAGAAGTTCTGGCGGTAGAGATTGTATTCCTTGGAGAGTTCAATGGAACGCTTATAGCCGCCTTT
>CALBJW010000109.1 GCA_937893145.1 uncultured Prevotellaceae bacterium
CCAGGTGCATTCCTCGTACTCGGCTACCTTATCGTATTGTTCAACAAAATCTTCAAAAAGGCATAAACTATGGATTCAGTATTAAGTTTGATTCTTATCATCATCACAGCGATCTTCGTTAACAACGTCGTACTCGCTCAGTTCCTTGGTATCTGTCCTTTCCTTGGAGTTTCAAAGAAGGTTGATACAGCGTCGGGTATGGGTATGGCAGTAACAGCAGTGCTTGTTGTTGCTACAATCGTTACTTTCGCCATCCAGAAGTATGTACTTGATGCATACGGTCTTGGTTATCTTCAGACTATTGCATTTATCCTCGTCATTGCAGCACTTGTACAGATGATTGAGATTATCCTCAAGAAGACAATGCCAGCCCTCTATCAGGCACTTGGCGTGTTCCTCCCACTCATCACTACTAACTGCTGTATTCTTGGTGTTGCAATCCTCGTTATCCAGAAGGACTACACATTCATCGAGGGTGTTGTATATGCCCTTTCTACAGGTATCGGTTTCCTCCTCGCAATGGTTCTCTTCGCAGGTCTTCGCGAGCAGCTCGAACTTGTAAATGTTCCAAAGTCTTTCGAGGGTGTGCCAATCGCACTCGTCACAGCATCTCTTCTTGCCATGGCATTCATGGGCTTCAGTGGTGTTGATGGTGGTCTCAAGATTCTATTTGGGTTGTAAACTCAACACATAGATAACATTAACGTCCTAAATGGTAGTCATTACTTTTTAGGACGTTTCTTTTTCCTGTGTAATGCCGTGCATTTCATGGTGGCGAATAGTCATAATATGGATTTTCCCTCACATGTTATGGATTTTCCTACACAATGCTTGCTGGCATTTGTATATCTTTGTGGCACATTATTATTCAAATGATACAATATGTATATTATGAAGAAAATTTTAGTTCTCCTATCTGCATTGTTCCTGGCACTTGGAGTAAATGCATCAGAATCAGTTTATGTAGGTCAGATTGTTAATCCTTTAAAGGTTAGTGAACATAACGACCTCATCCTTTACTATACTGGTGAAAGGATAGATTCGCTTGAGATATTACTGTCGAGTACAGATGTCAAGAATGCCTCAGTTGTAGTAAAGGGTGAATCTGCCGTTAAGAGATTTTACGACCGTCTTGTGGAATGTCGTAGCCAATACGAGTCGAATATCAAGAAATACAAAGCTCGCAAGCAAAGCAAATTACTTGAACTGGTCGTTAAGTTTCCTAAGATGCACTTCACGGGACTGACAACAGGTGCTCACTCCGATTATGAAATCATATATCTTGACCATACAGCAGATTTCAGCACCTATTTCTATAATTATGATACACAATACCTCATATTATCCGTTCAGTGCTATGTCAATGTTTCTCACGATGCCTTAGCGGTGAGTAACACCGTTGGATACGATATTCATGGCGACCTTTCAGCGTACATCTCTTTCAGCAACCTTGAAGAATATGACACATTCACGAAGATGGTCTCGCTCGATTTCCTTCGCGAACGCATAAAGCTTAAGAATGAACTTCTGAAGAAAAATAGAAAATAAACATACTAAAGTTCAAAAAAGATTTAAGCATAGAATAATGTTAGAATTATCATAAATCTTTTTCCGAAACTTAAATATACAAATAAAAATAGGTGTGCAGAATAATTTGCACACCTATTTTTATTATATACGACAATACTTTTCAATATTACTTAATGTAAATCTTGTAATCCTTAATGCTACCAGGAGCACCCTGTTCAGCACGTGGGAGGTATTCGATACCTGAGATAGTCTGTTCGCCACCGAGGTCGATGACAAGGAGGTGAGGGAAGCCTGCACCCTTAGCAGTCTGCCAGTATGTTGACTCCTGAAGGTCGTAAACCTTATCACCTGTGTGGTTGCCACGCTCGTCCTCGCTGTCAGCGTACTTAGTTGTCCAAGGCTCACGAGAGAGACGCTTGCCATTAGCATCGAGAGCATAGATTTCTGCAATAGCAGTTACTTCGCTGCCAGACTGAGTAGAAGCAGCCTCAATGCAGAGGAGACGACCTTTCTTGTTTGCACCGAACTTAACAGTCTGCCAACCGTTGCCTGAAGCAAACTGACCATTAGCAGCTGGAGTGTCAGAGTTGAGGTCTGGGCGGTCACCAGGGTTGTTGTGCTTGTTCGACTTCTCAAGCTGGAGCTTGTCGAGTTCTGGCTTGTCCTGTCCCCAGACTGTAGTCTGCTGTGGACCAACAACATCAAGCACGATAACTTCGTTCTTGCCCTTCTTCAACCAGCAACCTGGAACATAGAGAGTCTGCTGAGGACCAATTCTCCAGATGCGTCCCATTGCGTGACCATTGACATAAACCTGACCCTTGCCCCATGTCTCGAAGTTGAGGAATGTGTCGCCTACCTTAGAGAGATTGAAGTAGCCACGATAGTAACCTGGTTTGCCATTACCTTCGGGAAGACCGAGTGTGCTGCTGAGATTTTCCTTTTTAGTGAATGCGTCTGCTGCAACCTTATAGTCGTCAGGAAGAGTGCAAGTCTGGAAAGTCTTTATCTTGTATGACACCTCATTGCCGTCGAGTTCGCTGCTGATTACTACATCGCTTGCAATACCCTTGAAATCCTTGATGGCACGACCGAAGTTGATACGACCCATTGCTTCGAGGAGAATAGTGAGGCGGTCACCCTTCTTGACTGATGGGAGAGTGAGAGACTTCTCGTTCTTCACACGGTCAATCTTGCCGATATACTTGCCATTGATGAAGATCTGAGCAAAGTCATGAGCATCGAAAGTGATAGTGCTCTGGTTTGGAATCTCAGGAAGGGTAGTGGTGTAGATTGCAGAACCCCAACCCATGTCCATCTCTTCGAATGTCATGTGAGATGTCTGGCTGTCCTTGAACACATATGCGATACCCTTAGTGATAGGTGCATATTCCTTAACCTCAAACTTAGGCACTGTGATGATGCCCATAGGAGCCTTAGGAACAGCTGGGAGAGCCTTACCATTATTATAATTAGCCATCATCTCGCGGAGCTTGTAGAACTTATCTGTTGCAAGCCCGTACTCGTTGATTGGCGCATCGTAGTCGTATGAAGTCACGTCAGGAGCAAAACCAGGAGAGTTGGCACCTGCCCAGTGTCCGAACGATGTACCACCGTGAGTCATGTAGAGCGAGAATGAGATATTCTTGTCGAGCATCTCACGCATACCGTCAACCATGTCCTTAGCATCGCGAGTCTCATGGCGAGCACCCCACTTGTCGAACCAACCTGACCAGAACTCACTACACATCTTTGGAGCATCAGGACGGAGTTCACCAAGACGGCGGAACTGATTGTCGATGTTGGCACCAGTACCGAAGTTCATAGTCCATGTCAAGTCGTCAAGACCGTTCTGAGTGAAGTTGCTTGACCAGTCGCACTGGAAGAGAGCCACCTTGTCGAAACCAACCGAACGGAGACAGTCGCGAACTTCGCTTACGTATGGCTTGTTTGTTCCGTACGAACCGTATTCGTTCTCCACCTGAACCATGATGATAGGACCACCGTTCTGGATAGTGAGTGGAGCGAGCTGCTTACCAACCTCAGTCTCGAAAATCTTCACGCGTTCCATGAAGTATGGGTCCTGTTCGCGGAGCTTGATGTCCTTCTTCTTGAGGAGCCACCAAGGCAGACCACCCATTTCCCATTCCGCACATACGTATGGACCAGGACGAACAATGACGTACATGCCATTCTTCTGAGCGAGACGACAGAACTTGGCAACATCATTATTGCCCGACCAGTCGAACACACCTTCCTTCTGTTCGTGGATGTTCCAGAAGATGTAGATACAGATAGTGTTCATGCCGAGAGCCTTACACATCTTGATGCGATGTTCCCAGTATGCCTGAGGAATACGAGGGTAGTGGATTTCGGCAGCTTTAACTACAAAAGGCTTTCCATTCAGCATGAATGAGCCCTTACCAGCCTCGAAAGTTCCGCTCTTCTGTGCCATAGCAGTAGGAGCCATGAGCAGAGACGCAAGGCCGATAGAAAGTGCTGTAATAAACTTTTTCATGATTATAATAATTAGTTTTTAGATTAGATATATTGCAAAGATACAAATTTAGAGTCATATATTTAATAATCTTTTACATTATTTATAATAAAATTGCTTAAAGTCGCTAAAATGTATTATTTTTGCAACAAATTTTACTAATCATCGGACAATTATGGAGACTAATTATGACAAGCAAATAGAGCAGGCTGCAGAACATGTGTTTTCAGTCATGTCTCGTCGAGTACGACCAGGCGACCTTGAACAGATAAAGGAAGCATTCGAGTATGCCAAAGAGGCACACAAGGAACAGCGTCGTAAGTCGGGTGAACCCTACATCATTCACCCTATAGCAGTGGCGAACATTGCAGCCGAAGAGCTCAAGCTTGATGCCCACTCCGTAATGGCAGCGTTCCTCCACGATGTTGTGGAAGACACACCAACCACAGTCGAAGACATCGAGTCCATGTTTGGTGCCGATGTGGCACACCTTGTGGATGTTGTCACAAAGAAGAAGAAACAGCAGTACAAGACATCAAAGCAGGTCGATAACATCGAACAACTCCTTCACTCCGTGCATTGGGACATTCGTGCCTTGCTCGTGAAGATATCCGACCGCCTGCACAACATGCGTACTCTCTCCAGTATGCGTCCTGACAAGCAGATGAAGATAGCGGGCGAGACAGACTATTTCTATGCTCCACTTGCCAATCGTCTTGGTCTCTTCGATGTCAAGACCGACCTTGAAAATCTTGCCTTTAAGTTCCGATGCTACAATGAATTCACAGAACTTGCCGAATCTATTGAAGAGGACAAACGCAACAATCGTGTGCGTCTTGACAAGTTCACTCGTGAGGTTGACGAGATGCTCCTTGCCAATGGTGTTGACGGTGTGACAGAAGTATATTACCGTGCACCTTATTCTATATGGCGCAAGATGAAGGCGCAGCACGTCGATTTCCGCCATGTGCCAAATCGCTACTACATTCGTGTCACCTTTACTCGTTGTACCGACACTCGCTTGTCCGAGAAGGAGGTTTGCTTGAAGATATATTCTGTCCTCACCAATCGTTTCCGTGAAAAGTCGAAGAGCTTTGTCAACCAGATTGACCAGGCTAAGGAGAACTCATACCAGAGTATCAATGTCATGCTCCTCAGCGACGAGGGTATCTGGGAGGATGTGCAGATATGTAGCCACCACATGGTCGAGGTCTCAAAACTCGGTTGTGTGGCTGAGCGCAACGAGAGCAATGTGCGTGAATGGATTGACAAGTTCAAGCATGTGCTGAAGGACATTGCTGCACAGGAACACAAAGGTCAGTTCCTTGAAGAGATAGCCACCACACTCTACTATGATGATGTCATGGTGTTCACCCCACAGGGCAAGGCAGTGGTTCTTCCAAAGGGTTCTACAGCCATCGACTTCGCCTTCGAGATACATTCCGATGTAGGATTTCATGCCAAGTATGCACGCATCAATGGTCGTCTCTGTTCGGTGAAGACCGTACTCCAGAAGGGCGACTGCATCGAGATTGGTACCGACCCAGAGATGTCGCCTCGTGAGGACTGGATAGAGCATTGCTCGTCCTACAAGGCACGTCGTGCCCTTCGTGCGCTCATCACACAGCGTCAGGCGGGCAGTGTGCTTCGTTGTCCTTGCTGTAAGCCTCTCCCTGGTGGCGAAACCATTGGTTATAAACTGAATGACGGCAAGATTATGGTGCATCGTCGCAACTGTAAGGACCTCATCCGCATGGCTACCAAGCATGGTGATGCCATCGTTGACATCGACTATTGTGCCAACGACAAGGATGTGTTCCCTGTCAGCATCGACATCAAGGCAATAGACCGTTATCATCTCCTCATCGACCTCATTGACCATATCACCAACACACTCGGACTCAGCATTGATGCTCTCACCACCGTCACTAAGGACGAAATCGTGGAGTGTCAGATCACTTTCTTTGTCCACAGTGTGCAGGAACTCAACAAGGCCCTCGAAGCCATCTACGGCATCGACGGTGTTGACGAAGTACGACATGTGCATAGAGGAGGAATGGCGTGATTAAGAGTGAAAAGTGAAGAGTGAAGAGGGGTAAAAGTGAAAAGTGAAAAGTGAAGAGTGAAGAATTTGCTACCGCCTTGGTGCAAGAGCAGTTATCGCTGCGCTTGGCTTACCAAGAGGACATACTCGTCCGGTAGGAAATTCTTCACTTTTCACTCTTCACTTTTCACTTTTTCTTTTATGCAAAGCAAAAAAGAAAACAGTCAGACTATAAGCCGGGTTCTGTATCTTCCCATACAGGAAGATGCCTGTCATTTATCCAGAATGTGTGTTGCCACACATCTCAAGCGTTCTACCCTCTACCGAGACTATCGGGCGGGCTACCCTGATGGCGGTAGTTTACATGAACTTGCAGCTCCCAAGATGCACAGCCAGATGTGTCGCCACACTGCTGGTGGTCTCTTACACCACCTTCTCACCCTTACCTTACGGCGGTTGTTTTCTTCGGCATTACTCAACCCTCACGGACTCCTTGTACATTAGCAAGTGGGATGCCCTGTGCTGCCCGGACTTTCCTCTCGTGCAGCCATAAAGCCACACCAGCGACAAGCCGTCCAACTGTTTTCGAGTGCAAAGGTACTAATTTTAATTAAGAATGAAGAATGAAGAATTAAGATTTTCTATTTACCACCACACAATTCCCAATTCTATCTCCTAATTCTTCCTAAAAGGTTTCTGTTCCAAAAAGAATATCATCAATCCGTAGAGCAGGATATCAGCACCCATAATCCATGTGCAGTTGACACCAAGACCATTCAGTCCGTAATTGATGAAGCATATAGCGAAGAACAGAGCTATGATAACACCCAAAGTCTGGTGCATCGTCAGTCCCGCCTGCATGATGCGATGATGAATGTGAGTCATGTCAGCATCAAACATATTCTTATGATGCAACTTCCTCATCACAGCCACACGAATCACATCAATACAAGGGATGAACACCAGCGTCCAGCTCGTAATCAGCGAGTCCTCCCTGTAAGGGAATCCCGCGTCCTCATTCGACATCTGATACTTAATGGCAAGGTAAGCCACCACATATCCAATGAACAGACTACCCGAGTCGCCCATGAAAATCTTGTTCTTACCAATCTTGCCAAACACATTATAGATGAAGAACGCAAGCACCGCACCAGTAAGTCCACCACTCATCAAACAAAACATTCCAAAGTTCTGCTGATGAAACAGATATGTGAACGCAATCAGCATCAGCATACCCAATCCCGACGACAACCCGTCGATACCATCAATCAGATTCATAGCGTTCACAATGAGCAGAATGACGAACACCGTAAGCGGATAACTCACATACAACGGTATCTCATAAAGTCCGAATGTGCCATGCAGATTATTGATGCTCAAGTTACACAGAGGGAACGCCAAAGCCGTCATCAACTGAATAGCAAACTTATGAACGGCCTTCATACCGTTCAGGTCGTCCAGGATACCAATCAAGTATATCAGCAGCGAACCGATGCAGAGTAGGATAGTGGAGATATACACATCAAAAGTCTGGTGCACACCACCATACATAGCAATCAGCGCAGTCACCACACCCAGTCCCATCGAAGGCATGAACAGCGTTCCTCCCAGTCGAGGAATAGCCAACCTATGCACCTTCCTATTGTCCGGCTGGTCATACAGATTCTTTATCTGACAAATCTTCACGATAAAAGGAGTACATATCAGCGAGAACAAGAAACTCACCGTTCCCGCCAACAGTATATATGTAATGCTATTAGGGTTCACCATACTAACAGTCTTTTTTCAGTTTTAGATATCTTATTCTAATATATAAACGTAAACAACCCCTAATTATTGTATAGAAAAGCATAAATGCACCCAAAAAAGTGAAGAGCAGACCTTATCCACTCTTCACTCCCCAAAACAACCTAACGCTCCGCTTGTCCCACATCCTACTCCCCTCCCTCACAGGGAGGGGCAGGGGGTAGGTCTTTTTACGCTCCGTACGCCTTAGCCTTTGCCTCAGCCTCGTCCTTCTTTGTCATTACA
>CALBJW010000110.1 GCA_937893145.1 uncultured Prevotellaceae bacterium
TGGAAACTGGTACAGGTAAGACTTATACCTATATCAAGACCATGTACGAACTGAACGAAAAGTATGGTTGGACTAAGTTCATTGTTGTGGTTCCAAGCATTGCTATCCGTGAAGGTGTATTGAAGAGCTTTGAGAGTATGCAGGAGCATTTCGCCCAAGAATATAACGGCAAGCGAATGCAGTATTTCATCTATAATTCAAAACAGCTCAGTAAGATTGATGCGTTTGCCAGTGATGCAGGTATGCACGTCATGATTATCAATACCCAAGCTTTCAACTCTTCAATGAATGAAGAGAAAAGTAAGGGAGCAAAGGCAGATAAGGCAGCTCGTATCATTTTTGACAGACGTGATGAGTTCGGCAGTCGTCGTCCTATCGACGTGCTCAGCCAATGTCATCCTATAATGATCATTGATGAGCCACAGAGTGTATTGGGTGTAGATAAGGGAAACAAGACGCGAAAGGGTCTTGCTCTTTTCAAGCCTCTCTTCACTCTGCTCTATAGTGCCACTCATAGAAAGGACGATATATATAATATGGTATATCGTCTTGATGCTATTGATGCCTATAATCAGAAACTTGTCAAGAAGATTGAGGTGAAGGGCATAAAGCAAGTCGGATCAACGGCTACCAATGGCTATGTATATCTGGAGGAAATCATCATCACAAAGGGTAATCCACAGGCTCGTATCAGCTTCGACATAAAGACCTCGACAGGAACCAAGCAAACAAGCAAGGTTGTTGGTGAGCAATTCAATCTGTACGATCATAGTGGAGAGCTAAACGAGTATAAAAACAACTTCATAGTTGAACGTATTGACGGTCTTGAAGGTTACGTCCGATTTGTCAATGGTTTAGTACTTCATGAGGGTGATGCTGTAGGTACAGTCAACGAAGACTATCTGCGTCGCATACAGATTCGAGAAACGATCCGCACCCATCTGGAGCGTGAACGTCAACTTTTCGGTCAAAAGATAAAAGTGCTCAGCCTTTTCTTCATTGACCATGTTGACAGTTACCGATTGTATGAAGTAGAAGACACCAAGGGCAAGTTTGCTAAGATGTTTGAAGAAGAATATAACAATGTCCTTTCTGAACTTCAACCTACATTTAGCGATGAAGCCTATCTGCGCTATCTTTCTGATCCAAAAAATGCAGCCTCTAAGGTGCATCAGGGTTATTTCTCTATGGATAAGAAAGGTAAGGCTGTTGATTCTGGCAATAAAGAAGGCGAGAATGAAGAGCGAGCCTTTGATCTCATAATGAAAGACAAGGAACGTCTGCTTTCATTGAAAGAGCCTGTACGTTTCCTTTTCTCTCATTCTGCTTTGAAAGAAGGCTGGGACAATCCTAACGTATTTCAGATTTGCACCCTGAAGAACTCTGACAACGAAACTAAGAAACGTCAGGAGGTAGGACGAGGTATGCGTCTGTGCGTAAATCAGAATGGCGAACGACAGGATGCCGATGTTCTTGGCGAACATGTCTTTGACACCAATATCCTTACAGTCATAGCAAGTGAAAGTTACGATGATTTTGCGCAGAAACTACAGCATGAAATGGCTGAAGCATGTGCAGAACGTCCAATTATCATCACTCCTAATCTTTTCGAAGGGAAAACCTATACAAAACCTGATGGAACAACGGGATGCATAGACCTCACTCAGGCTCGTGCTATTTACCATGCACTTATACGTCAAGACTATGTCGATGATGAAGGAGCACTGACTGCTGAATATCATGAGGCTAAGCGAAATGGAACTCTTGATTTTGGCAAGGTCAATGACATGAAAGATGGCATCATTGCTGCCCTTGATACCGTTTTCGATCCTTCATCATTCAAGCCAGAAGATGGTCGTAAGCCAAAATCCGCAAAGTTCCAAAAAGATAACTTTGACAAAAAAGAGTTCCAGGATCTTTGGAAGCGGATCAATCAACGTACTTACTATCAGGTAAACTTTGATACCACAGACTTGGTCAAGAACTCAATCAAGGCTTTGGATGACCACTTGAAGGTCACCGAGATTCGCATTGTAGTCGAAGGTGGCTCACTCGAAGGTGTCAAAGATCGAGAATCACTTGAAGCAGGTGTTGCCATGACTCAGGGCAAAAGCCGTACTATCCATGTTACGGAGGCTATCGGCAAGGGAGTAACCTACGATCTTATTGGCAAACTTGTTACTGCAACAGGTCTGACTCGTAAGACTATTGTTGAGATCCTGAAGGGCATTAAGCCTACGACCTTCCATCTTTTCAAGATGAATCCAGAGGAGTTTATTATCAAGGCTGGCTTGATTATCAATGACTGCAAGGCTCTTGCCGTCATTCAGTGCATCAGATATGAAAAACTGAATGATGAGTTCTCGACTGACATATTCACCGAAAATATGCTTCGTGGTAAGTTGGGCATCAATGCCATTGAATCAACCAAGTCTCTTTATGATCTGGTTGTTCTCGACAGTATGGGTACCGAGAAGAAGTTTGCTGAGTCACTTGAACACGAAGATGACGTTGTGGTTTACACAAAACTTCCAAACGGCTTCTACATCAATACTCCGATGGGCAAGTACAATCCTGACTGGGCTGTTGCTTTCAAGGAAGGTAGCGTGAAGCACGTTTATTTCGTTGCTGAATCCAAGGGCAATGACCTCCAAAATAGCCAACTCCGTGGTTCAGAGGAAAGTAAGATTGAATGCGCTCGTCGTCACTTCAAGGCTATCAGCGATAATGGCTATATCTATGATGTAGCGAAGGATTATAAGTCATTGTACGATATTGTAACCAAGTAATATGCTAAGTTTTGAATCAGAAGAAGCAAAGGATATTTTCACTGAGCAACTGAATAACTTACAAGAATATGTCTGTTCATCCAAAACAATGGATGAGCAGACTTATCGTGCATCCTTTGAAAATAAGGAACGTGCTATGGGCTTTATCCAGCATCAACCTTTAGGAGGGGATTTTGATATTTATCGTTCAAGGATGGCTGACACAATACAGCCGGATGAAGATATTACCAATCCTTCTACCTTTTCCTACGTTCCTAAAAAAAGATGCACATCGAAATTTCCAAGACTTCAACGATGTAGTTTTTCTGGACAAAGCATTTTCT
The DNA here is from genome assembly GCA_937893145.1 of uncultured Prevotellaceae bacterium. Lineage (GTDB taxonomy): Bacteria > Bacteroidota > Bacteroidia > Bacteroidales > Bacteroidaceae > Minthosoma. Next base: position 3,113 of record CALBJW010000110.1, read on the forward strand.
ACGCTTCGATGTCCATTCGTACAAATTTCAAAGAGATAGACAAAGATTGCTGTAGTGGTAAGTCTGTCTATCTTTCAAAATGGCATATAAGTAAAGATGCAAATGCGAACATGTTTCGAGTCATCCCCCCAGAAGGCATTGATATTAAAGATGACTATAAAGGACTTTTGAAAATTGACACCAATAGACCAGCACCTCCACATTTATTGTCATATTTGCGCAAAATTGGAGAGATCTTCATGAACAATGAAGAAGGGAGAACAAAATATCTTCCAAGTGCGCTTATCTCGAATTATATATACAAATTCAATTATACAGGGAAACCGATATTTCCAGGTCAATCGCCCCAATACCATGGTATTCTTTATCCGAGTGTCAAAGATAAAGAAAGGTGTTCATTGAACGCAGCTTTTGTTCCTGATTTTATTGATAACTTCGCAAGTTTGAACTGGGTTATAAAAGGAATTGTAAGTGAGGACTTGGGTAGTGTAAGAATGCAAGAGATAGGTTTTTGTCATGGGAATAAGATATTTTGGAAAAAAATAACAGTAATCAGAGATTCTATAAAACCAACAGAATATCTTTATATAGACAAAAACGACAGAATCATTGACATAACCGATGGGCGTTTGTTTGACAAAAACCACAGGGAAGTAAAAAGCCCTTATGCTGTATTTTATGCAGATATTGATCAATGGATGGATCACAAGTCTTCAGAAATTCCAGATAATTTTGGTAATTTCGATGAGATAGTAGATGAATCTTCATTCAATAAAAAAATAAACGATTGGATTATAGTCAGAGAATTTGATGATTGGACTTTTGAAACAAATAACGAAACCATAGACGTGGTTAAGGTTGTATATAAGTTTGAATATTCAACTACACTTGAAGATATATAATAAATTTTCAACCATCGTTACAAATAAATAAAGACAGCCCTGTCCTATTTTACGGATGGGGCTGTCACATTTATTTCTTTTCTGGTCTGCCGTATATCTTCTCGCAAACATCGTCAACTCCACTCGACATGATTGCTGAGTCAAGCGCATTTATGAAGGGACCAAATTTACGATCGTCCCTGAGAAGCGGCTTGATGATGTAGGACTCCTTGGCAACCTGTTCAAGCCGATAAGACTTGTACCAAGATGCTACTGCCAGAACGAAGCAGCACATGGTAATGATATAGGCAGCACACTTCCACCATGATGTTACGATGTCTTCCCAAACATGGCTAAAGAAGATTTCGAACTTGGAAGATTTGCCCTTTTCTGTTGTGCCAACGTTGCGGTTAAGATCAACAGGAAGCTTGCCATCTTCTTCTACCTTGTAGCAGACATCACCACCGAAGGCTATAACTGGACTCTTGCCTTTTGAGGATGCAGGAACAGTGTTGTGCTGTTGTTCTGCCCAGTCTCTCCACTCTTGGGTGATCACATCAAAAACATCCTTGTTATTCCTGACGAGGATGCTTGAATCGACATAAGCGGTGGCTGTAATATCCTTCGCGTCGATTGAAGTATCAATCTGATTCCTGATAATTGGAGCCAGAGCTTCACCTATCCTTTGAACATCAAGATGAAGGTTAGCAGGAGAGATAGATGGTACAGATGGCGCGGATGAAGCCTGCTGTGAGAATGACTTTGGAGCCTCTTTCGAAAACTCGATAGAGATCTCACAGGTCTTCTCGTCTCGCTTTACTATGATGCCATACTTTTCACAGATGGCAATCAACATCTGGATCTCTGCCTCATGGTTGAGATTGTCTTTTCTCAACGCAGCACGAATGACATCATCAGAATTGCCATTCGGTTTTACAATGTTTGTTTTATTACCCATAGGATTTATCGTTTACGGTGTACTGAAGGCTTACTGCCGCCAGTTCTGTTAAAGTTAAGATGGAAGCGGTGTTTGTTCTTCTCGTCATCGTCAAGGTCACGCCAGCCCTTGTTGTTGTCACCGCCTCCACCGCCACCCATAGAGAGTTGCGGTTGGTAAGGTTGGAGCAACACAGCGCACAACAATTCAAGTCCGATGAAGCCCGAATGCCCATCCTCAGATGGTGTATGCTCCAGATTGAAATACTCCTGGTCTTCCTCGACATATCTATCCAACAGATTAGGAATAGACAGGTACTTGAAAGAAGGAATCTCTTTGTCTGGAAAAATCTCTTTCCACTCTGGATGAGCCTTCATCAGATTACGGAATCCATTCCAGTCATTGATGTATCGAAGTCGCATCTGATAGTCCTCATACCAGTCATGAACGCTTTCATGAGCGATTTGCTTCAAGTCGCCAAATTCCTTTATGAGGCTATCAAGTTTGAGTTCTGGATCCAACTTGTTGCCACTAAAACTGACTTTGCCATCGGTGAAAGCGACTCCCATCAATTTGCCTGTGACATTGTTATAATGGAACCGAAGCTTCATGCCTTCTGCTTTGAGAGCCTTATCGAACTCCTGCCATGTAGATGACATGAGCTTGCATTTCATGACTTTGTCATAGAACTCATACTTCAGCTTTTCCTTGCCACGCAACTTTTCTCTGTTGACCTTCTCCTTGTCGGATGACATCATTAAGCCATACTTCTTGGTCAGATACTTACAGATGCGTTTGTTGCGCTCATAGATCATAGAGTCACTTATTACGTTACCGTCCCTGTCAACCATTGAGAACATCAGATGACCATGTTCGTGGTTGGTATCATAGTGTCTACCGAAGATCCATTCTGTGTTCCTTATGCCCAACAGTTCCATGTGTTCACGCACTATCTTCAACATGAAGTCATCTGATATACGTGCTGCTTCATCTGGGTGGAACGAATAAGCAAAATGTCCCACAGGCTTACCGATGTCATGACCTCCTTTCTCAGCATAGACATCGAAGATTTGGGCAACAGTTTTATTGTCCATATCTGGGATGCCTGAACTATGAGCAAGGATCTTGGTATGCTTGTCTTGATCATACTTGCCTGTAATGTAGTCGAGACAGCCTTGGAATCCACTGCCGAAATTTAATTTACATATCATAGTTGTTCCTGCTGTTGCCTAAAGTCTGTCATTTTTGTTTTCCGTGATAGGCTCAGACAAGTCACCTCCGCGAAGGATTCTGCGGATTAACTCATAGAGAAAATCCAACACCTTTTCAGCCTTAGACTTGGTTTGAAGGAGTCCTGCTGCATTGGCAGAATGGGCAATCTGGTTCGTGTTGTTTGCCATACCGCAAATGTCACGAAGCTGCTCAGTGTTCTCATCTGATAGATGTGCATAGACCTGACCTGTCAGTCCAATGTCATGCAGATATTGGTCATCACGTTTCTGGTATTCTTCAGCCTTCATCTGGATGATGGCTTCTTCCTCATCGTTGTAACTCACCTTATGATGGTTGCGACGTTGGTCGTACTTCTCCTTTCGAGGGCGACCTCCGACACGCTTGGTGTCAACTGTATGTCTTGTATCTCTGTATTGCTTCATAGGCAATTTATTCAAGTTTGAGCATTGGTTGGTGTCAGCATTCCAACGGATCACCATTGAGGATGCTGGCTTACTATATCTAATGATTATATATAATGTAAGGGAAAGAAAGATTTTTAGCGCAAGTTCGAGGACTGAGAGCCGAAGCACAGCGAGGTTGTCAGTCATTCAGGCAGGACGAAGTCCGTTGCCTCTAAGGAAGCATCAAAAGCCTGGTTTTGATACTGACGAGGTTTTCGGTCACCGGAAACACAACTTGCTGCTAAAAATCTTTACACTATGCCTTCGGCACGTCCTGAGACGCTTCTACGGTAGTTCCAGACTCGAACTGATCGCCAAAGAGATCCGTAGTGAAGCCTGTGGATGCACCACGGTTTTCTGGCTGCGACAGTGGTAAGGGATTATTATCAGATGGAGTGAAAGATGGCTGTGAGCCACTGGCACCTTCCTCTCCAGATGATGGTTTCTCCGAAGGATTATAGGTCTGGGCTGAGTCGGATGGTGCTTCTGAAGCCAGAGGCAATGTGTCTGCAAGACTCTTTGAATTGGCTCCAGAAGAGCCCTCCGTTTTAGTCGAAGTGGGTCTTTCCTTGGTAGCATCCTTCTGTTTCTGTTGATTGCCTGAAGGGGAACCTACAGGTAATAGAGGGATGCTATTATAAACAACTGAGTCATCATGGAGTTGCCATGAAGAGATACAGAGCATGTCGGCTATGGTAGC
>CALBJW010000111.1 GCA_937893145.1 uncultured Prevotellaceae bacterium
AGCGTGGTTTCATCCCAACTGTTCGCAATGTTCAACTTGAGAATGTGAACTGCAAGAAGAGTAAGTATGGTGCTTACATCGTTGGTCTTGCAGACCAGACTCAAATCAATGACATCTATGTCAAGAACTGCACATGGACTGGTGTCACTTCTGGTGGCAACCGCATCGAGGGCAAGAGCAAGAAGGTTGTCTTCGAAGATGTGATTGTTTCGAAGTAATACAAGTTGAGCGAGCTCAACTTGTAAGTGAAAAGTGAATAGTGAAAAGTGAAAAATTTGCTTCCGCAAGAGTATGTCCCATTGTTATCCCAACTGGAGAGAATACTACTCTTGCACTAATGCGGAAGCAAATTTTTCACTTTTCACTATTCACTTTTCACTATTTACAGCATAAGCATCATCATTCCAACGACCAACAGACATTCTGCTATCAGACATACCCGAATGCTTATTCGCATATCTTCGGTGGTGAACTGCTTTGGATTAACACCTATATATGGTTTATAGAATAACTCGCCGAAATAGTTGTGAGGACCACCAAACTGACAATCAAGTATGCTTGCCAAGGCAGCCTCTGGCCATCCCGAATTGGGCGAAGCATGTTGCGGACCAAACTTAACCACGAACTTCAGCATCTTCCACAGCGACATCATCTTCACTCTACAAACCACTCCATATATCCACCCAACAAACACCAGGAGAAACGCCGTGATACGAGCAGGAATATAATTGGCAATATCATCTATATGTGCTGCCCAACAACCAAAGTCCTTGTATCGAGCATTCTGATAACCTATCATGGAGTCGAGTGTGTTTATCATCTTGTAGGTAAGCATTCCTGGCACTCCCAACAACAGAAGCCAGAAGAGCGGAGCAATAACACCATCGGAAAGGTTCTCTGCAAGTGTTTCGAGTGCTGCAGTTCTAACCTCCTGTGCCGACAGTTCTGATGTATCTCTACCCACAATTCGTGCCACTTGTTTTCGTCCTTCTTCAAGTGAACGGTCAACAGCCTCAAACACCATTCTCACCTCACTGCGGAGTGTCTTTCCCGCCAAGCAATAAAACATGAGGATGGCTCCAACAACTATGCTCAACCACAGATTGAAAGAAAGCAAGTACATCAGCAGTTCTGCCATTCCATACACCAAAGCGATGGAGAATATAGCAAACACAGCACCTTTCCTCAACCGATGATTGCCCTTGTTGAGTCTCTTCTCCCAAAAGGAAATCCACTTTCCGAAATAGACTATCGGATGGGGAAGACTCACAGGGTCACCAAACACGAGGTCGAGCAACCATCCCAACAATATAGTCAGGGGGAAAGCTATGAGAAGAAGCATCGAATTCATAAGTCGTTATCTTTTGCACATTATGACATAAAGTATTACTGGTGCTCCAATGATTGGAGTCACTGCATTGAGAGGGAGTATCGTGTCGTGAGGCAAGATACAAAGCAGATTGCAGAGCAATGCGATGAGTGAACCCGAAAGGATTGATGCAGGAAGCAGAAGCTTGTGGTTCTCTGTTCCTATCAGCATTCGAGCAATGTGTGGAGTGGCAAGTCCAAGAAAACTGACAGGTCCGCAGAATGCTGTTGATATGGCTGTCAGCACTCCTGTTGAGAGAAGCAGAAGTGTGCGAATGCGAGTGATGTTGAAACCCAAGTTTTGTGCATACTCATCACCCAAAAGCAAGGCATTGAGCGGTTTGATGAGCAGAACGGAAATGAGCAGTCCAACAAGTGATATTCCTGCAAACCAAGGCAACTGCTGCAATGTGACATCAGAGAACGAACCCATTCCCCACATCACATACGAATGTACATTATCTGCCGATGCAAAGGCGTTCATCAATGATATGAGTGAACCCGTAAGATAACCCACCATGATACCTACGATGAGGAGCATCACATTGTTTTTCACTATACTACTCAACGCAAGCAACACACCCATCACAGCCAACGAACCAATGAAAGCAGCCACGATGACTGCAAGCATTCCTGCCACATGAATATCTGTGCCGAGCATTGAAGCACCCATCACACCACCCGAAAGCAGCATCACTACTGCCACTCCAAGCGAAGCACCATTGGTGATACCAAGAATGGATGGTCCTGCAAGTGGGTTACGGAAGGCTGTCTGCAACATCAAACCACTTGCTGCAAGACTTGCTCCACAAAGCAAAGCAGTCACGGTCTGTGGCAATCGGGACTCAAGCACAATATATGCCCACGATGCCTTGCTCACCTCATTTCCCATAAGGGCATTCAGCACCTCACGGAACGGTATTTCTACCGAACCGAGAAAGAGGTTCGAGGCAAACAGAACCACTATCAATATGACAAGTACAACAACGCGTTTCATTTTATTTCAAATGTACAAAGTATCTGAGTTTATAATCAGGAAGAAGTTCTGGGTGGAATATCTTCACATAGTCCTTCAACAGGCGATTAGGATGGAATGGTGTCTCTTCATAGAATGGCACAACATTCGTATTGCAAGCATAGATATTACGATTCTTGAACGCAGCCATCTTTGAATAGTTGGTGTAGTCACGAGCTATCTCATCGTATGTTTTGTCAGTTGCCTGATTGTACTTTACCACCCAATATTCTGCATCTATCGCCTTGTCAAAGACTACCTCTGGGTCGAGTGGCACACTACCACTCTCTGTGCGTTCCTTAAATATATAATCGGAAGAGGCATCAGCAAGCAATCGTCCTACCGTACTATTGCCTCCTGGCACATACCACGAATTACCGAACTTGAGGTCCGTAACCACTGTTGGCTTGTCCTTTGCCTCTGCTGCAAGGGCTTTCAGTTCGTTGTATTCTGTTTCTACTTCTTCAAACAATGCAGCTGCTTCTTCGTCTTTTCCGAAGAGCAGTCCATAAAACTTAACCCATTCAGCACGACCAAGAGCCGAAGTCTCCATGTAGTCGGCACACTCAATGATAGGAATGCCCAACTTACCAAGTCTGCCATACGAACCACTGTTCTGGAATGGAGAAAGAAGAATGGCATCAGGAGAGAGTTCGATGATTGCCTCAATATTTGGATTCATGCTCTCACCAATATCTGCAACCTTACCCAACTTGCAATCCTTCTGCAACTTCTCAATATCAATATACTGCAAGTCGCACACTCCCTTTATTGCGGAATAAGCTCCAATCTCATCCACCAACGAACAATGGACCGAAGTATAAACCACGCTATTAGTCAGAGGCACACGAACCACATCGCCCTCAGGAAGATTATCAGGCATCTCAGCACCTCGTGCCACAAGCACATACGAATGCAGCACACTCGTACTATCCCAAGGATTGCGTATCTGGGCATATACATAACCATCACACTGCTTCAAACTAAGCAAGTCTGCATACTGCATCTCAACGGAAGTGCCTTTAGCCTCCTCCGCTGTCTTGTTTGCCACTTTACAAGCACTCAACAAGAGTACAGCAAGCAACAAAAATATATCTTTTGTTCTTCTCATATCCAATAAACAGATAAACCTATAAACCTATAAACCTATAAACCTATAAACCTATAAACCCATAAGCCCATAAACTAAAACCTAACAGTCAGATACACCTCATAATTCCTTCCTGGCATAGGATGTGAAAGCACTGTCACATATTCCGATCCAAACAGATTATTCACAACGCCCTTGATAGAACCTTCTGCCATAGACCAACGGAAGGTCTTTTCCAATGAGATGTCACTCATGTAATATGGTTTCAAACGACCAGTGATGTAGTTCACCTCATTACTTGTTGTAGTAAATCGTTCACTGTAATGATTCCACTGATAACCAAACTTCCATGTCTTCCACTCAAGTCGAGCATTCACATTTCCCGAACGAACAGGCACATAACAAAGTTGCTTACCATAACTTGCATCGTTCGAATTGAACTTCTCACCCATATTCTTCGAAGGAGTCCAAGCGAAATTGCCCGTAGCACTCAACTTCAATTCCTTTGCAAGCATCACACTTGCAGAGAGCATTGCCTCAATGCCATAATTATGCACTTTCTTCACATTCGACGGTTCCCAGAAACCCTTCATGTTTGGTGTCCAGAGAATCCAATCGGAGATATACGAATCGAAGAAGGTAAAACCTCCCCTAACCCCTCCAAAGGAGGGGAATCCCTTCCGGATGGCATCACCCCTCCTTTGGAGGGGCAGGGGGAGGTTCCATTCCAATCCCACATCATAAGTGAAACCCTTCTCCGCCTTCAAATCCGGGTTGCCACCAGGTTGGAAGTAAAGGTCGTCCATCGAAGGATAACGGTAGTTTCGTGCCATTGATGCCTTCAACACAAGGTTCATAGGCTTATAAAGAATGACATCTGTAAAGAGTGCAGGTATAGGCATTGCAACCTTCTCGCCATGCATCTCCTCTCTAACGACAGCAGCTAACGAGAAGATGTTTATTGGTCGCCAACGAGCCTGAACATTCACATCTGCATCCACTCGACCTTTATTGAAGTTATCGCCGATATGAAATGGACTCATATCACTACTCTTCACATGATTGTAATATGCCGAAGCACCAGTCTGCAACAACCATTTATCACTCAAATACCAATCGGCATCAGCTTTCACAAACCCTGTATTTGTGCAGCTTTCAGACATGGTGATGTTGTTCTGCTGTCCATCGCGAGTAGTATAATAATGATAGTTCACATCACCATAAACATAACCACCTTTCACAGCAAGTTTCCAAGCATCACGAGTATGGTCCCACGAAAGGACAGAACGCACGTTATTCTGCTTGTGTTCGTTCTTGAAACTTGTTCCCTCCTTATAATCTACCGAAAGGAAAGGAAGTCCACGCTTCGAATAATTGTACCATAGGTTAAGTCCAAACTTATCACCATTCTCGGTGTCATAATACAACTCTTGCAAAGCATGAACATCATCGAAATAACCACTCTTGTTGCGTTCTATAGGATGGTACGAATCCACGATGTTTCCTTCATCATCAAACACATCAGTCTTCTTGTCGTAATTCCTGTACTTGTACTCATTCTTCGACTTCGAATAAACCAAACGAGTTGATGAAGTCCATCCATCATTCTTGTAAGTGAGACGAAGGAACTGGTCGTATGTATCAAACGAACCAAATCCCTGCACATACTGAAAATGGAGCCCCTCCTGTACAACAGGTTTTGTCAACAGTTCCACTGCTCCACCAAGTCCACCACCTGTCAAGTTGATTGATGATGCTCCATGATAAAGGTTTGTCTCATCCACGAAGTATGCAGGGATAGTTGAGAAGTCAACCGTTCCAAGCATAGGCGAATTGATTCGCATTCCGTTCCACATCACTTGTGTATGCGAAGGACTTGTACCTCTAAACTCTGCAGTGCTTTCCGTTGCCCTTCCATAACTCTTGATGAACAAGGTGGAGTTCTTCGACAGAATATCACCCATCGACAAAGATATATTGTCATGCAGAATGAGTGTGTCGATGGTGGTCTTCACCACTCCCACATCCTTCAACTTACGATTTGCCACCACCTGCACATCATCAAGATGCATATAGTGGTCTTCCTGTGCAAAAAGATGCATAGGAAGCAATAAGGTTAATATGTATAATGCCTTTCTCAATGTTTAATTCTCCAGATTCCGTAAACCTCAGTACTTATCTCACCAAGATTAGGTGAATATCCTGTCTGTCCTGTCTGTACCTTCACAAAGTTGATATGAGGCAGATTTGCAGGTGAGCCATCGGCTTTGACAGCATTACTTATCTTGTAGTAGCCCATTGCCTTTCCTGGCAAGAACTTGCCGTATGTCTTATAATCAGAACCGTCATTATCAGCATATCCCCACTCGAAAGGTGGTTCTAAAGTATAACCATCTTCGTAGGTATGGGTATCTTTGAGTCTTGAACCATAATAGGTGTGATACTCCCTACCATCCTCATCAACCTCAGTAGGAATCCAGTCCTGCCAATACGAGTCCTTCTTGTTCCAAGCACTCATATAAGGGATGATGCCGGAACCTCCGAGATTGTCCTTCCATTCTATATCCGACTGTGGAACGGTAGGTTTGTAATATGTTATAGCATAGTTGAGCGTTTCGTTCTCCGTGCCGTACTCACTACCCTTCAATTCATACCATGTGTCATTAGGGATTCCATCACCATTATCATCCTTGCTTACCCAGATGATACCCGGTTCTGACTGATAACTATAAGGATTGCCTTTGATGGCTATGTCATAGTCTCCATCACTGTTCTCAACATTCTGGTCGAACCCTGCAACCACATATCCGCCCTGACCACCAAGACTAACCATTTGCTGGCGTTTCCAATGTGCAAGAACCGAGTCACAAGCCTCCTGCATCGTTGCCCCATCGCGGATGAAGTCACCCACCACGGTGTATCCATTGACCTGATGACCAGGTGCAGGCATATACTCAAATACCTTGTTCACAAGCAAACTGCGAAGCTTAGCGTCGTAGTCCACCTCCTCCGGTTCATCAGGAATAACGGTGTTGGATGCCGAATTGCTGAAAGCAAAACCATTAGGTGTAATACCTACCCTGAACTCATCAACGAGTACTCCGTCCGAAGTGTATCTGTACACCACACCCGACTGTCGATAATCCACAGCATCGCCAACATATATGTCACCATTCTTAGGGTCAACACCTATTGAGTAAAGTTTGTGTCTTGTGCCGTTATCATCTACTGGTGCCTTGATGAAAGGAACGGAAGGCATAGCCTTGTCATTCACGCTCATGCGGTATATGTCATTATTGATAATATATACTACATCAGCCTTTCCGTTGAGTGCAATCTGCACATTAGCCTCATCTTCCTGAAGCACTTGGTCCACTTCAACCGTTCTTGTCTTAGCATCAATACGGTATAGGTGAGGATGTTCATTCAGGAAGGACTCGCCTCCACTCGAATAACCTCCATCGGTGATAACCCACAGTTTTCCATTTTTGTCAAGTTTCATTGACTTTGGTTGCCAGCTCGACAAGATGATTGAATCGCATAACACATCCTTCTTGGTGTCGATCACAAGAATCTTATTGCTGTACGACCAACAGTTCACAAACACCTCAGAGCCAAACTGCACCATCTCTTCCGTAGAACAGTAGCCCAAATTCGCCACCTGGCTTACATCTATAGCACCTTTGTACGCGAAAGTCTTTGGATTAAAAACATTGATGTAATGCGAATAAAGGTCGGTCACATAAGCCTTCGAATCATCCACTACATGCACATATCGAGGATTGATGATTTTGGTGTCAGCTGTGGCGTTGATCTGTGCTTTCACCTTGAAGGTCTTGGAGTCTATGCCCCAAACTACTCCTGAGTTCTCCACTGCAATATATGCAGTCTCACCATACACAAGGATGCTCTGTCCCGTATCGCCAAGTTTACGATCATTCACACGCTTGAACACTCCATTTTCCACAGTCTTTGTGGTTGGATTGTAGTACGAAAGCGAAGAATTGCCAGAGTTGAAATTACCCTCACAGAGCACAAAAACACCGCTTTCCGCACTCTGTACTTCCTCTTCTGAGCCACCTACCTCTGAAGCAGTACATGCCACTACCAGTAATGAAACTGATAGTAGCATGTACGCATATAGTCGTCTGATAATCATGTGTCGCAAGATATTACTTTACGATCACAACATTGTCAAGAGCGAAGTACTTAGGAGTAGCCAAACCGCCATAAGAACTCATGTCTGTACCATCAAATGTAAACACGATGTTCTTTACTGCACCAAGCGCACTCATGTCAACAGTGAACCAACTTGTCTTAACATCTGTACCCTTTGCGAGAACGATATCAACTGAGTTCTTCGAACCATCAGCCTTTTCACCTGTAGCAATTACCTTAAACTCATAGCCTTCACCACAGTTCTTCTGTACATTGCGAAGCGAATAAGTAGTAGGGCAAACCATCATGCTCTTAACTTCATAAGCCTGACCATCAGCAAAAGAGAGAGTACTGTTATTGTCCCATACGATAGCGAAGTTGCTTGAACCGTTGCTTACTGGAACTGAAAGCTGCTTCTGGAAACCTGCTGCTGCATCATCATCAATATAGTTAGAGATTGCTACACCATTGCTCCAACCGAACACACCTTCATACTGAGGACCCCACTGTGACCAGTCTTCCTTTTGACATGAAGAAGTAAGGCCTGTCACTACATCTGTCCAAACATATGGATCACCGCTATAAATCAAAGCACCTTTGTACTGTGGGTTGTCAATAAGCTTTGTGAAATACTCACCTTCGAAAGTAACTGTAAGTTCTTTTGGTCCATCCTCCTCTTCGTCCTTACACGAAGTGAAGACTGCAGAAGCAACAACGAGTGCTACTGCCATGAATAAAAATTTCTTCATCTTAAAATAAATATTAATATAATAATGTGTATTTTTTGAACATCATCCTTTCCTCGAGGACATCTCATCATGTGATGAGGTTCAAGCATCAGGCAGGTCTTCGGACTCGCCCCATCCATTTTTCACATCTTCCCGGAACACATCAGTCCAGTGACAAAACAAAAAATGAACTATATCGGGACATACCGCAGCGGGACTGTAGCGGATTCTCACCGTTTTCCCTATTAATCACACGAATGTGAACCAAATGCGATAATTAGGAGCGGAAGGCATACTGAGTGCCATCCGCTCCATATTATATATAAGGTGTATTTTTTAGTTCAAAAGATCATCGAGAGCTGACTTGAACTCATCATTCTGTGCTGGCGCTTCTGCTGCTGGAGCTTCCTGTGCAGGAGCATCGTGATGATGATGATGTTCGTGATGGTCTGGACGTGGACCACGCTCTGGACGAGGACCGCGCTCTGGACGAGGGCGACGCTCACCACGCTCTGGACGAGGACCGCGCTCGCGTGGAGGACGCTCAACGTAGTCTGCTGGCTTCTCAACGAGTACACGATGAGAGAGCTTGAACTTACCAGTCTTAGGATCTACATCGATGAGCTTGATTTCGATTTCATCGCCTTCCTTGATACCAGCCTCTTCAACTGTCTCAAGACGCTTCCACTCGATTTCTGAGATGTGGAGAAGACCTTCCTTACCTGGGAGGAACTCTACGAAACATCCGTAAGGCATGATAGAACGAACCTTACCCTTATAGACTTCACCTACCTCTGGGATAGCAACGATAGCCTTAATCTTAGCCATAGCAGCCTCGATAGCATCCTTGCCAGGAGCAGAAACCTGTACCTTACCTACACCATCAACCTCTTCGATTGTGATTGTAGTCTGAGTATCTTCCTGCATCTGCTGGATAATCTTACCACCAGGACCGATAACAGCACCGATGAACTCCTTAGGGATGATAATCTGCTCGATACGTGGTACATGTGGCTTGAGTTCTGCACGTGGCTCAGAGATTGTCTTCATCATCTCACCCATGATGTGCTCACGACCAGCCTTAGCCTGCATGAGAGCCTTCTCAAGGATTTCGTATGAAAGGCCATCACACTTGATATCCATCTGAGTAGCAGTAAGACCATTCTTTGTACCTGTAGTCTTGAAGTCCATATCACCAAGGTGGTCTTCATCACCGAGGATATCTGAAAGCACTGCATACTTGTCTTCGCCTGGGTTCTTGATAAGACCCATTGCGATACCAGCTACAGGGTTCTTGATTGGCACACCTGCATCCATGAGTGCGAGACATCCACCACAAGTTGTAGCCATTGAAGAAGAACCGTTAGACTCGAGGACATCACTTACTACACGTACTGTGTAAGGATAATCCTCAGGAATCTGGCCCTTAAGACCACGCCATGCGAGGTGACCGTGACCAATCTCACGACGACCTACACCACGCTGAGCCTTAGCCTCACCTGTTGAGAATGGAGGGAAGTTATAGTGGAGGAGGAAACGCATGTTGTAACGCTCAAGAGCACCATCAACAAGCTTTTCATCGAGCTTAGTACCGAGAGTACAAGTAGCGAGAGCCTGAGTCTCACCACGAGTGAAGATAGCAGAACCGTGAGGACCTGGAAGTGGAGAAGCCTCGCACCAGATAGGACGGATGTCTGTAGTCTTACGACCATCGAGACGGATACCCTCATCGAGGATGCAACGACGCATAGCGTCCTTCTCTACATCGTGGTAGTAACGGTCAACGAGAGCATACTTCTCTGCGAGTTCATCTTCAGAAAGGTCTGTGTGAGCAGCAGCGTATGCTTCCTTATAGTCTTCACGAATCTTTTCGAATGCCTCTGCACGAGCGTGCTTTTCGAGAGCCGACTTAGTAACGTCGTAAGCTGGCTGGTAGCACTTAGCCTTTACGTCTGCCTGAAGTTCTTCGTCGTTAACCTCGTGACAGTACTCACGCTTAACGTCTGTACCGAGTTCCTTCATGAGTTCCTTCTGTACGCGGCACTGTGGCTTGATTGCCTCGTGTGCAGCCTTGAGAGCCTCAAGAAGATCCTGCTCAGATACTTCCTTCATCTCACCCTCAACCATCATGATGTTCTCCTCTGTTGCACCTACCATGAGGTCCATGTCAGCAGACTTGAGCTGTTCGAAAGTTGGGTTGATTACGAACTCACCATTGATGCGAGCCACGCGTACCTCAGAGATAGGTCCCTCGAATGGGATATCAGATGCTGCGAGAGCTGCAGAAGCAGCGAAACCTGCGAGTGCATCTGGCATATCTACGCCATCGGCTGAGAAAAGAATAACATTTACATAAACCTCTGCATGGTAATTAGATGGGAACAGAGGACGGAGTGCACGGTCCACGAGACGGCATGTGAGGATTTCCTCATCGCTTGCCTTACCTTCACGCTTTGTGAAACCTCCAGGGAAACGGCCTGCAGCCGCATACTTCTCACGATACTCTACCTGGAGTGGCATAAAATCTGTTCCTGGTACTGCATCTTTAGCTGCACAAACAGTGGCGAGGAGCATTGTGTTGCCCATGCGGAGCATTACAGATCCATCCGCTTGCTTTGCGAGCTTTCCTGTCTCAATGCTGATTTCGCGTCCGTCAGGCAAAGAGACTGTCTTTGTAATTACGTTCATCTTAAATATTAATAAAAAAACATCAATAAGCACCGAAATGGTGCGTAAAATCGTGCAAAGATAACAATATTAATTCATAATTCACAATTCATAATTCACATTTTTGCTAATGATTATTAAAATTTATAGATTTTTAGTGATTAAACCAGATATTATTACTACTTTTGCACAAAATTAAAAATTACAATATGAAGAAGATATCATTTTTTATAGCAGCTGCAGCCCTCTTCGCTGCATGCGACAATAGCCCAAAATTCCATGTTGAAGGTGCTATTGAAGGCGCACAGGATTCTATGCTCTACCTCGAAGCAGCCACTCTCGATGGCATTCAGAAGATAGACTCTGTGAAGCTTGGTGCAAGTGGTGAGTTCAGTCTCAAGGGCGATGCCCCTGTTGGTTGTCCAGACTTCTATGTTTTGCGTATCGCAGACAAGTACATCAACTTCTCTATCGACTCGACTGAGACTGTCACTTTCAAGGCAAACTATGCTAACATGACAGACGACTACACTGTTGAAGGTAGCGAAAACTGCCAGAAGATTAAGGAAATCTACCAGCTTCAGCAGAAGGTTCAGAAGCAACTCATCGCAGTAGAGAAGAACGAAAGCATGTATCCTGGTGACATTCTCGACAGCATCGAGAGCATCATCAACAACTATAAGGATGTGATTCGTGAAAAATACATCTACCAGAAGCCTGGTTCTGCATACGCATACTATGCCGTTTGCCAGAGTCTCACTGATGCTCGTGGTTCGTTCATGCTCTTCAACCCAGTATCGGAGCGTAAGGATGTGAAGACATACGCTTCTGTTGCCACTTCATGGGATGCTCTCTATCCTGATGCTAAGCGTACAGAACAGCTCTGCAACATGGCTATCAAGGGTATGGAGAACACTGCTCCTGCTCGCGAACAAGTGCTTCAGGTTGAGGAAGACAAGATTTCCGAGACAAGCATCATCGACATCAACCTCCCAGACATCAACAGCAAGCTTCATAGCATCAAGTCGTTCAAGGGCAAGGTTGTGATGCTCGACTTCACCGTATATTCAGCTAAGGAATCGGCAGAGCGCACTCGTCTCCTTCGCGATATATATAATAAGTACAAGGATCAGGGCTTCACAATCTATCAGGTGAGCCTCGACGACGACATCCACTTCTGGAAGTCATCCGTAGAATATCTCCCTTGGACTTGTGTTCACGAAACAGATGGAACAACAGTCAATCTCTACGGAGTACGAAATGTTCCAACCTACTTCCTCATCAACCGCAACAACGAAATCGTAGGCCGCGACATCATGATGGAAGGCAATCTTGAAGAAAACATAAAGAAGCTTCTGTAATGAAGCTTCTTTTTTTTCTTCAAAAGTGAAAAGTGAAAAGTGAAGAGTGAAAAATTTGCTACCGCGTTGGTGCAAGAGCAGTATTCGCTGCGCTTGTCTTACCATGAGGACATACCAGTCCGGTAGGAAATTTTTCACTCTTCACTCTTCACTTTTCACTTGTATAATCGCCAAAAGGCGATTATACAAATTCGTCTCCCAAGTTCAGCTGTGCATCATTCACATATCTTCTCACAGCCTTAGGGTCCGACTTCTTGCAGATGACAAGCACATTGCCCTCTTCCACCACCACATAGTCCTTAAGGCCCTCGATGACAGCTACATGACCTTCTGGCAGACGAACCACACAGTTCTCACTATCGTATAGCAATGTCTTAGTATTTATGATGGCATTATTGTTCTCGTCCTTCTCAAGAACCTGATGCACATTGTCCCACGAACCTATGTCGCGCCAGTCGAAATGACACTGCATCACATCCACCCTGCTCGACTTCTCAAGCACACTCTGCTCTATCGTGAGGTTTGGACTGCGTGAGAAAATCAACTCCACCACCTCTGGCACATTATCGCCCACACGGTAGCGACGCATTATCTCGTCGTACTGACTTCCCATCATCGGTATAGCCTCAACTATTCCCGAACAGAAAGCATCTGGAGTCCACACGAAGAGACCTGTGTTCCACAAGAACTCACCACTCTCCACAAACAACTGTGCATAATCCACCTCTGGTTTCTCCGAGAAACTACGAACGGAATAGATATGTTCCTCCTGTTCAGCATCCATCTGTATGTAACCATAATAAGTAGAGGCATACTCAGGACGCACACCAAGTGTCAGGAGGCGGCGACGATTATTACGAGCATATTCGAGGGCATGAAGCACATCAGCCTCAAAACTCTCCACATTCGTAATCTGCTGGTCACAAGGACTAATCACTAACGAAGCATTAGGGTTGCGCCTTCCCACCTCGAGCGAAGCCCACACCGCAGCAGGAACATTGTTGCGATGAACAGGTTCGAGCAGAAGGTTACCCGGAGCGAGGTCGTGCAACTGTTCGCACACCAATCCCGCATATATCTTATTTGTGATTACAATAATGTTTTCCTTCGGTATGAAACGCGCAAATCGCTCAAAACTCATCTGCAGCAGTGTCTGTCCTGTGCCGAGCACATCCAAGAACTGCTTAGGCTTTGTGTACCTACTCAGTGGCCACAAGCGAGTCCCCATTCCTCCCGCAAGCAATACGCAATAATAGTTTCGGTTCATATTCTTTATTTTAAGATCAGGTTAAACTTTGGTTTTGTGTTTTGTTTTTGCAAAAGTAATAATTTTTCTTCAAACAAAGAAAAGAAATGCACAAAATTTTTTCAGCCCCTTAGTCACATACGGACCAAAGGGCTGAAACATTTATGTTTACGATTCGATTAGAATCTTGTTAGAACTTGTTGAAATCTTCCGAGAAGTTATCAAGACCACGATACTTTGACTTGCTGCTGTTATCATCATCTGCATCTTCAACCTTCTCCACAGACAAACAAACCATTTCGCAAGCATCAAGTTCAATGAACATTACTGATGGTTCAAAATATTCTTTTTTCATATTTATTCAAGATATATTAGATTGCACATTACTTTACATATACCTTCTTGCCACCCTGGATATAGAGACCAGGACGAGTGATGCTAATCACCTTGCGACCGTTGATGTCGTATGTAGCCTCAACCTTAGTCTCTGGGTCGTTCAAGAGTTCTTCGATGCTTGTCTCCTCACCATTGATAGCAACTGCGATTGACTTAACATCCGAAGGAGTACTTTCCTTGAGGTAGAAGCGGAATGGGAACACATCACTAACATTAGTAGTCTTCACAAACTTAGTTCCATCAGAATTAAGTTTGAAGTAACCTTCACCGAGATTACACTTAACGAATGCACCATTAAGACCTTCAGTCTCCTCTGCGGTATTTGCAACCACATTACGAGAAGCAAGCGCCATTTCCCACTCATAAGCAGCATCCTTCACAAGTACAGGAGTACCAGCAGGGATGTCATCACCGGCTTCCACGAAGTAAGCAGTATTCTCATTCTGATTTGAGAAAGTATATACTTCACAAGTCTCAGGGAAGTCGCTAACCTTAATATCGAATGGCACACAAACAGTATTGTAACCCTGAGTGTTTGTACGAGCATAATTAACATTACCAGCAACAAATCCCTGCTGTGGAGCGAAGTCAGCCTTATCTGTAAGAACGAAGTTAGCACACTGTCCGTTAGCAATCACATTCTGAGTATTAGCAACATCAGCAGCATCAGCCACCTTAATCATCATATTAGCAGGTGCATTTGCAGTAAGAACCTCTGGCTGAGCAACGAGGAAGTTATTAGCAGAAGCATCGAGAAGAAGAGGTGAGTTTTCTCCAATCTTTGCAGAAAGCTCTGCCATATCAGCCTCACGCCATGTACCAGAAAGTGTCAAAGCACCATTAACCATTTCTGCCTTGCGAGTGCTTCCGATTACATCGTAATCGTATTCACGATTAGGATTCTCTGTACCGAGATAATAGAGCTGGAAGTTATCGAATACGAACCAACCGGCAGTCGAGTTGTTTTCAGTTTTCTTTACGCCAACTACGAGGTGTCCATCGTTACCCACCTTTATAATAGGAAGCTTATGAGTATATTTACCAGCATCAAACGCACGGCCAGCAGCAGCTTGTGTATCCTCTGTAAAGTCAGCAGCGTTGTAAACATTCAAAAGAATCTTTTCTTCCTTATAACTTCCTTCAGGATTAGACCATGCATAGAAATATCCACAATTTGTTACACCCTTTGCAAAAGCTTGACATGTAACCATATAATATCCTGCAGGAACACTAAGTGCCTGATAACAATCCCACTGGTTGTTACTATTTTTAATCCAATTGCCACTTTGCGTAGTTTTTACACTCCAATTAAAGTTAGAGAAAGCATCATTATCTGCTCCACCTATTGCTTGTGTCACTCTATCTCCATTTCCCTTATTATCAAATGTCCATCCTGCGCCACCGCAATCAATTCTATCGAAGTTTGCAGACTTAATATAATGAGACACATTAACAGGGTTATCAGCAGTTGCCTTTGCAATTTCAGCATTGAGCATTTCCTCTGTAACCATCTCCCACTGCTGATGCTTATCTTCTGCATTAAGTGGAGCAGTAGTTACATAGCGATAAATAGGATTATCATTGAAATATGTTACATCTTTAGCAGTCAACGCCTTCTTTACACCGTTCTGCTCATATGCAAGAACGAAGAAGTCATCCTTTTCAATCAACTCCCATTCTGCGATGTATTCTGCAGAATTATTGTTATCCACATAAGCAGCATCTGTAATATGTCCATACTGGCTTTCAATATTGTATTTACCATTAGAAAGAGCATTAACAGTCATCTCCAACTTTGGATAGTTACCTACCACTGCATGTGAACCCCACCAACCTGCATTCATAAGGTAACGGCCTGTCTCACGATTACGGAAATAGCACTTACCATTATCTGCAACAGTTTCATCTACTGGCTGGTCATCAATCTCAGCATTATATTCATGATAAGAGAATGTCACAGCACATGGCTTGTGGTCACAAAGTGGAGAACCCTTCTTAAGGTTTGTACCCGCTACATCTTCAGAAGCCACGAATGAGAGGTCCTGACAATATGTTTCAGCCACAAGGCGAATGTTACTTTCTGTATTATTGATATACCAAATCTTATCTACCACTTCACCTTTCAAGTAACCATTTGTGCTTGCCATGATAGAACCAGAAGGATAAGCAGGATAAACTCCATCACGACCATACTGAATCCAAGGGTCACGAATAGTGAAACGCTCATCTGCATTGATGCCATCAATAAGGATGCTCTTCACCTTATCACGAGTGTAACGAGTGTTTGAGTCACCAATGATGATTATAGGGCGCTTATTGTTTGTAGCTTTGATAGCAGCAACAAGTTGCTGAAGCTGTGAGGCACGAGCATCACGGTCGCCCTGACCATCATCTGCATCCATGTGCATAGTGTAGAGATCTACTTCTGTACCATCAGCAAGAGTGATGAGATAATAGCGATAACCCTTCTTAATAAGACCATCAGCACCCTGATCTGTGTAACCATTATGCTGATTCCACTGAGTCCATGATTCGTTTGAAGGAGTTGCCACATTAGTTGAACCATCGATACGGTAATACACATTGAGACCATCGATATCAAAAAGAGGTTTCTGGCTAAAGTAATTAGTTAGGTTTGCATTAGCAACAGTAATAGAACCACGATGAGTCATTGCGTTATAATGGTTACCTACACCATCATTCCATGCTACATCCCAAAGATCGCCGTGATAATTGAAGTTCTCGCTTACACCTACCACATCAAAACCCGAATTGAGCAAGCATCGTCCAATAGCTTGCGCACCAGGTTTTTCTGTTGCATCAGGATTGAGGTTAATATTTACGACCAAATTTACTGACTTTGGCATACCGTCCACATTCAAACTTGAAACTGTGAACTTCTTCTTTGCCTGCCATTCAGCGTACTCAGTTTCTGAGATAAGCTGCCAATAGCTGCGGTCAGTATCGTTAGTAGTATTCTGACAAGTCACACCGCCACCAAGATACATTGCACGATTTTCATCACCTGGATTCGCTGGATCAGCAACCTTATCCTCAAAAGCAAAGAACTGACCACCACTCTTCAGTTGATAGTAACCAGCAGCATTCTTTTTAGCAGTATAAGCAGTGCCACCAATAGTGAAACCAGTAGCAGAAGCTGTGAACGCCACAGGAGTACCAATGTTTGGTGCTTGCAACTTATTATCAGCACCCAAGAACTTAGCCTGATAGATGTTGAAAAGATAATACTTCTGTCCACTTGTAAGGTCTGAACCTGTAAAGGCAGACGCACCAATCTGGACAGCAAGGAACAACACGAGCAACATCATGCCTCGCATCCATCCCTTAAGCAAATTGATTTTTCTCATAATATTATATGTTTTAAATTCATACATTTCACGAATATCAAATGCAAATATACACATTTTCCAAATAATCCAAACAAAAATGTCCCGAATAATACCAAAACACACCGATTTTCTCCCTACTCCTTATTATATATATACGAAAATGCAAACAGCACAAAACAAAAAAGGGTTCGGCAATAATCTATCGCCGAACCCTCACCACGCTTAGCGTGACATATTCCAATCGTCGTTTCCAAACTCAAAACCTTTATTGAATTCCTTAGCACGACCTTCATACTCGCCATCCTCAACCTCCACTACCTTGAGGTCTGGCGAAGTAGCAATCATATCTTCTGCATCCAGAGCAACCAATTCCACCTCTGGAGTATCATATATCTTTTTCATATTACATTCTTTAATTATTTTACAAAAATCTTCTTGCCATTCTTAATCAACAAGCCTTTAGCACCAGCACCTACACGCTGTCCCATGATGTTGTAAACGGCACCACTCATTTCATTGCCTACATTCACAGCATCCACACCTGTTGCACTGCCCGACAGACCGAAGAACACAGTCTTTGCACCAGCACCAGCGGCACTATATTCAGGCACACCATTAAGGTCAAAGTATGCTCTGTTCTCAGCAATCTTAGCCTTCACCTTGTCTGTAGTCATCGCAATAGTGTTTGCTGTGTTCATGAAGTATTTGCCCTCTGGCACCTGAATCTTCTCTGCCTTCAAGTTACCCACAAGACCGAGAGCCGTACCCTCATAGCCCACGAATGGCACACCTGTGCAAGTGATGGTAACAGTCTCTTCATTAGCAAGGAAAACATACGGAACACCTTTCTCAAGTTGCTCATCATCCTCCAACTGATCAAGATAAACGCCTGTAATCTCACCACCTATCTTCTGTACGCTATTCACGCTATAGAATGTAGCACCCGTCTTCTCCGCCGAAGCGTATGGCAAACAAATAGTATAGTACTCACCCACAGCCAAACCAGTACGAGTGTATATGTTGTTTACTGGCTCTACTGCTGGCTTCACAATCATGTCGCCTTGTGCTGGAGGCATAATACCAGGCCAACCTTCTTTCCAGTTGCCCCACAACACAGGACTCACAAAGAGTACACGACCTCTCTGCATGTCCCACGCACCATTAACCTTCATATATCCATGATAGAACAACCATTCCCTGCCGTTCTTATCTGTCACAATCTGTGAACAATGACCAGGACCACGACACCAATCCGATGAAGAAAGGAGACCTGACATAGCTCTGTTACCAGAGAAAGAATCTTGACCATCCATATTATTAAATGTACCACCCAAACTTGTGCTGCGAGCCACTACAAGCTGATAGCTGATATTATTAGCATTATCTGTTCCTGCAGTTGTTCCCTTCGAAGCCACAAGGTAATAATAGCCATCACGCTTCACAATCATAGGAGCCTCAATATGAGTCCAGTCGCCACCAGTACCTTTAACAAGTGCCTTCTTGTCACCAACAACAGACAAGCCATCCTCTGTCAATTCCCAGTACCAGATGCCGTGCCATGACCCCCAGACCATATACTTCTTGTCGCCATCAACGAAGAGCGATGGGTCGATACAGTTCTCAAGATTAGCACTTAAAGTACCATTTTCGCCAGTAGCAGAGAAAAGAACCCCTTTATACTCAAACGGTCCGTAAGGCTTATCACTTGTAGCCACACATATCTGAGTCTTCTTTTGTTCACCCCATGCAGCATTAGCAAAGTACAACACATACTTATCACCAATCTTAGCAATCTCTGGAGCCCAAAGGAAAGTATATCCCACTTCCGAAGGACGATCACCTGCAGGGAACACATTTGTCACCTTGTTCCAAGTAATCATATCAGCCGATTGATAAACAGAAATACCTTCACCTTCCTGATGCTCTGTGCAATAAAGGTAATAGTAACCATCATCAGCAAGAATCACCGAAGGGTCAGCAGCATCCACATTCAAGATAGGATTAGTAAAAGTAGAAGTCTCAGAACACAAATCATTTATCTCCTGTATCTTCTCCTCAGCATTATCCTTATCTGCCTCAAAGTCAAAAACGCCCTTATTATTCACATTGTCAATCACAGACTTATGCTCTTGGAATGCAGTCACATACCTCACATAAGCCTCTGCCTCATCAGGCGAGATAAAGAGCCAACAGTAAGTAGGCTCACTACCTATTGAAAGACCGCCATTATCAGATACAACAACATTTCTATCGCTTATCTCATTACCGAATACACCTTTCATCTTCTGATAACGACATATAGAGTACAAATTACCTTGCTGATTTGAGGCAAGCTTAATGTCGTCACCACCCTTAGTTTCATTCGTTGCAATGTTATTACGCAAATTAGCACGATAAATAGAGAAAGTCTTGTTATTTACACTTGTCAAAGTGTACGAACTACTGCCATCAGGATTTCCAGGAAAGTTTCCTCCCACTTCCCAGAGCACCTTAGGTTCACTATCAAACTCCGTACTCTCATTCAAGAAGCGGAGCGAACCATCACCCACCTTCACTGCCAGGTAGTACTTACCTCCCGCAGTCGGAGTACTTCCCTTCCAATTCTGTGCCTGCATACTTCCCAAGCACCCAAACATGGCGACCAGAGCCACCACCAAACAAAGCAATTT
>CALBJW010000112.1 GCA_937893145.1 uncultured Prevotellaceae bacterium
GCTCCTTATTGTTCCAGAACTCTACGAAAGCACCCTTGCCGTCATTGAACTCTGGAAGATGGTTCACTGTGTTGTACTCATCGTTGAGCGTGCAAGCCTTATGATAGATAACCTTAGCGCCAGGAACAGCATTCTTGATGCCTTCAAGGAGAGAGTGCTTGTGGTTATCGGTAGGTGTGCCACCGTAGTTGCCGTTAAGAAGTTCCACATCGTCAGCATTAGGGCCAACAACAGCGATAGTCTTTATGCTCTTTGAGAGAGGGAGAATGCCGTTGTTCTTGAGGAGAACCATAGACTCGCGAGCAGCCTGTGTAGCGAGATCGTTGTTTGATTCGCTGCTGATGACTTCTGGAGTGAGGTTAGCCCAAGGACTCATCTCAGCAGGGTCAAACATACCGAGCTCGAAACGACCGAGGAGGGTCTTGCGAAGGTGGAAATCGAGAGTAGATTCATTGATGAGACCTTTGTCCAAAGCCTCTGTGAGAACCATGAACACCTTACCACATTCAAGGTCTGTACCGTTGAGAACAGCATCTACGGAAGCTTCGAGAGGACCAGGGTGAGTCTCGTGTTGACCTTTGTTGTAGAAGTTGTTGATGGCATCGCAGTCGGTCAAGACGATAGCGTCGTAGTTCCACTTGCGACGGAGAATGTCAACGAGAAGACGGTCGCTAGTACAGCAAGGCTCATTTTCGTAGCGGTTGTAGGCGCACATCACCTCACGAACATTGGCCTTCTTCACGAGAGCCTTGAAGGCAGGGAGGTATGTTTCCCACAAATCGCGCATCGACACCGAAGCATTGTATGTGTGGCGAAGAGGTTCAGGACCACTATGCACAGCATAATGCTTAGCACAGGCATGAGTCTTGAAGTACTTGTCATCATTGCCCTGCATACCGAGTACGGTCTGCACACCAAGCACAGCGTTCATGTATGGGTCTTCACCACAAGTCTCCTGTCCGCGTCCCCAGCGTGGGTCACGGAAGATGTTGACATTAGGGCACCAGAAGGTGAGTTCTGGATTGCCAGGATAGTATGTCACACCCATTGGCACATTGAACACATCATGGTTAGAGCGATTCCAGTTAGCACGAGCCTCGTCCGAAACTGTTGAGAACACATCATAGACGAGCTTCTCGCTGAAGGCTGCTGCCATACCGATAGGCTGAGGATATACTGTATAGCCATCCTGACGAACACCATGACAAGCCTCACTCCACCAGTTGTATGAAGGAATGCCAAGGCGGTCAACAGAGATGGACTTGTTCATCATGAGTCCTACCTTCTCCTCTGGTGTGAGCAGAGAGATAAGGTTCTCAACTCGTTCCTCATTGGTGAGCTTTGGATTCTGGAAAGGATACTTGTAGCCATCATCTGCAGCAGAAGCAGTAAGCACCATTGGAGCATCACCTTCGGTATTCACATTTGCCTTTGCGGTAAGAGCACCGAGTGTGTTGCCATTATTGTCGATAAGTTCCACACTACGATAGGTCTTTCCCGAAGCACCCGAAGGAGAGAATGCAACCATCACCTTTGCCACCTCTCCAGGTTTCACGAAGTCGTTGGAATATATTGCCTTGATACACTCACAACTTGGTATTGCTTTTGAGATACGAACTGGCATCTTCGATGTGTTCTTGAACTGGAAGGTGTGACACACGGCACCACGAGCAGCCTCGATTGTTCCGAAGTCCCACTCGTAAGAATCGAAAGACACCACTGCATTCTTCTGAGCACATGCAGGACTCATCAAGAATGAGGATAGGATAAAGGAGAAAAGTAGTTTTTTCATAATTACATTGAATTAATAGCAAGTAAGATAATTCTTGACAAATACATTTTATTTCAACAACTTAGCAACAGGGCTCTTGATAGCCTTGAGTCCCTTTGCCACACTCTGTGCATTAGTCTTTGCACCGAGAAGAGAGGTATGTGTGTGGTCATGATTGAAGTACTTCATCGCTGCTTCCTTACCCACCTTACCACACTTCTGGTCGAGGAAGTCGGCTGTGATATTGTGAACATCAACAAACTCTGCACCACATTCCTCTGCTATCTGCTTGTCCCACTCCGGGATGTAGCGGTCGTTGCGACGCTCTATGTAGTAGCGACCTTTCTGTTCATTCACTGGATGGAAAGTGCCTACAGTTTCACCCTTGCCTTCGTGCCACTCATTACGAGGTGTGAACGAGAGGACAACTGGATGCGCTCCCTTCTCCTGACAGTCGCGAACCATCTTCTTGATGTACCAGCCGAATGAGTAGATGACCTTGTTCTTTCCGTTCGACTTGAGGTGATATACATGACTTGTGTCCTGTGGACAAGCGATAACACCACGCTCCTTGTCCTTGTCAATACCACCTATGTCGTTGTGTCCAAACTGAATGAGCACCACATCACCTGGTTCGAGAGAGTTATAAACCTCTTCCCAACGCTCCTCGTCGAGGTATGTACGAGTAGAGCGACCTGCCTTTGCTTGGTTCTGGAACACACATTTCTTTGCATCAAATACGGTATGACCTTGTGAACCCCAGCCCCACATACCATCAGGATTCTTGTCTTCGTTCTTTCCTGTTGAGTCGCCACAAAGGAACACCATTGGCTTGCCCTTCTCACGCTTCTGGTCACAACGCTTTGGAATGACACGGTCGTTTAAGAACGACTTGATGCGAACGAGCTGAGGATCGCTGCTTGCAGCAATTCCTTCTGCAGCACTTCGAGCATTCATCATAGCACCAAAGGCAGAAGAGTGAATCTTGTCGAGATAGAAGTGGTAGTCAGTCTTCCAAGGACCGTATGCCTCAAGCTTCTTAGCAGAGATGTCGTTGAGGTCGATTACAGGCACACACATCTCCTTACCAATAGCAAAGATAGCAGGAGTGAAGTCAGTGAGCTTGCGCTGAATAGTCTTGTTGTCCGACTCGTAAGCATTACGAGGAGTGAGCGTGAAGAGAACTGGAATACCGCCCTTTGCACGAACATCATTGATGAACATACGAGTGTAATCGCCGAATGTATAGACCATCTCCTGCTTCTTTGTTATCTTATTGAAAGAGGAGATAGAATCGTGTGCAATGGAGAGTTTGCCATCAGGACGATAACTTGAACGAGCACGGATAGAGTCGATAGGACCATTGTCGTTGTGTCCAAGTTCGAGGAACACATAGTCACCAGGACGGATAGCCTCACGAACAGGAGCCCAAAGGTCACGGTAGAATGTACGAGGCGATGTGCCACCAAGTGCATGGTTCTCTACAGTAATCTTTTCTGCATCATAGTATTCATGGGCATAGAATCCCCAGCCCCACTGTCCATTGTCACCATTACCTCGTGTTCCTGTACGCATTGTTGAATTGCCTACAAGGAAGAGGACAGGATTGTTGCCCTTACGAGAACTTCCAGGAACAGGACGAGCCTGGTTTGCTATGTCAAGCGAATCGGCTGTAAGGTCACGAACACCATTGATGTCGAGCCAGATGTCACCTTGCTTATTGTCTTGTGCATTAGCTTGTGGCACCATAAACACTGAGCCGAGAGCCAAGAGTGAGAGAGCCTTGCGTACTCTCGATGATGTAATTTTCATGTTTGGTTTAGGTTTTATGATTGGTTTATTTTATTAGTTGTACGCGTTCAAGTTCGCTTTCAAAGTTAGGGGTGAACACTCCTTTTCCGAGATTATCCTTAATCTCTTGTACCGACCAGAAGCGTCCTCCATCTGTTTCTGCAGATGGTGTGACCTCTCCATCGTAAACGGTCTTATGCACAAAGACAAGTTCCTTTTCGCGTGCAGATTCAAACACATACTGAGTGATGCGTTCAGGAGTGAAGTCTATGATACCAAGTTCTTCCTCCACCTCACGCTTCAGTGCCTGTTCTACATTCTCACCGAGGTCGATGTGACCTCCTACAGCAGTGTCCCATTTGCCTGGTTGAATGTCTTTCCATTCTGGTCGCCTCTGCAGGAACAACTCTCCCTTGCTGTTGAACACATGAAGATGCACCACAGGGTGAAGGAGTTTGCTGCCGCCATGACATTCGCCTCGCGTGGCAGCACTTATGATGTTGCCCTGTTCATCAACCACAGGAAACATCTCTTCACTATTATCTTGTTTTGTTGCAATAGCCATATCTTTTCTTTAAGGAATTAAAAGTGACGAATCACCATAACTAAGGAATCGGAAGTCATGACCTAAAGCGTAGTCGTAAATCTTGTGCCAGTCGCCCTTCACAAATGCCGATACGAGCAGAAGAAGAGTAGATTGTGGCTGATGGAAATTAGTGACCATTCGCTTCACGATATGATACTCATACGAAGGAGCAATGATAATCTGCGTTGATGACTGAAGCACATCGAGATTATGCTTGTCCATATATGCAAGGAGAGCTTTGAGAGCATCAACGGTTGGTATTGCCTCTGTTTCGTATGGCATCCATTGAGGGATATGGAGTTCTTCTTCACCACGAAGAGCCTTGATGCCCATGTAGTAAAGGCTCTCAAGTGTGCGAACCGATGTTGTTCCCACAGCTATTGCCTCACCATTGTGAGCAATGAGTTTCTCGATTGTCTGTCTGCGAACAGCAATGTGTTCAGTGTGCATATCATGTCCACCTATCTCTTCGCTCTTGACAGGTTTGAATGTTCCTGCCCCAACATGAAGAGTAAGCTCTTCTCGTTCGATGCCCGCCTCATCAAGTGCTTTGAGCACTCGTTCCGTGAAGTGAAGTCCCGCTGTTGGAGCAGCCACCGAACCCTTTATCTTTGAATAGACAGTCTGGTATGTCTTCTTGTCAGACTCCTCAGTATCACGATTGAGGTATGGAGGGATTGGGAGTTCACCCACTGCATCAAGGAGTTCAGCCCAAGTAAAGCCCCCTCCCTGCTCCCCCAGAGGGGAGTGATTGCCAAGCGCAGCCTTCTCTCCCCCTTGGGGGAGTTGGAGGGGGCTCCACTTGAACTCAATGATGTGAGAAGTGCCGTGAATGCCTTTGCGTTCACATGAGAGTTCAACCTCAGTTCCATCTGGCATGGTAATGGTGCGATAGAGTTTGCCTTCCTTCCATTTCTTCAAATTTCCGACAAGACAATACCACTGTACCGAACCCTTTGTTGAGAAGTTGAGCTGATAATCAACTGGCAAAGCTGGTTCAAGACAGAACACTTCAATCAATGCTCCCAAGATGCCACTTCCCTGCTCTCCCTGAGGGGAGTGATTGCCAAGCGCAGCCTTCTTCCCCCCTTGGGGGGAAAGTGGGGGGCTCTTTCGGAAATGCAAACGAGCCTGAATGACCTTTGTGTTGTTGAATATCATCAACGCTCCCTTTGGAAGATAATTAGGAAGCGAAGTGAATGTATCTTCACTCACTTCACCATGATTATATATGAGCAACTTACTACTATCACGCTCTGCAAGAGGGAATTTTGCAATTCTCTCATCTGGCAGTGGATAGTTGTAATCCGCAATGTGTATATTCTTTGGATTCATAGACCCACCCCCTGCCCCTCCCATTAAAAGGGAGGGGAGTATAAACTGACATAAAGGCAGTTTTTCCCTTGGGGGTAAAAGGGCTTTAATTGTTTATATCTATTTCTTAATGCAAATTATCTTCAAATCACATTCCAAAAACTTGCCATAGTAACCTCCAATTTGTATTCCAAGCTTGTCCCACTAACCATTCCCCTCCCTTTTAATGGGAGGGGTCAGGGGAGGGTCTTCCTAATACTTCTTTATAGTCTTCTTATCCCACTGAATCTTATCTGTGCTCTGTGCTACAGGAACATGAGGGATTTCAGAACCTTGCTTCACAAGAAGAATGATTTCGATGTCGCCTACAGGAATAGTTCTCCAACCTGGTTCGTAAACCTTGCCCGACTGATAATCTACCCAGTTTGAACCCTGTGGAAGATAAACAACGCGTTCCTTGCAGTCTTCGAGAAGAGGAGCAACGAGGAGTTTTGAACCAAACATATATTCATCTTCTACTGTCCACACACCTGGATCTTCAGGGAACTCAAGGAGAAGAGCGCGCTGCATTGGCCAACCATTCTCAACACAAACCTTTGCCTCATCCACGATGTAAGGCATGAGCTGATACTTCATCTCAGCACACTTGCGATAGTAGTTGATGAAGTCTTCGTTGTACAACCAAGCTTCTGTATCTACACCATGAGCACGAGAATGACTTGTGAGGAATCCGTATGGTACCCAACGACGATAGAGTTTCTCTGGACTCTTAGTCACAAAACCGCCCATATCATTGCTCCAGAAGCAGAAACCAGAAAGTCCGAATGAAAGTCCACCACGGATGTCGCCCTGAAGACCTGTGTTTGTTGTTGCGGCATCACCACCCCAATGAAGTGGATAACGCTGCGAACCAGCCCAAGCAGAACGTCCCCAGATAATGCCTTCTCCATTATTTGTCTTCTTGATGATGTCGTAAGCAGCCTTATTGTAACGAACAGGATAGAGGTTGTGTTCATAAAGACCACTCTTTCCACTGTGGTAAATGCCATTAAGGTAAGGTGCTGCCTCACCGAAGTCTGCCTTGATTACACCGACACCCTGCTTCAAGAGTCCTGCAAGCTTATCCTGATACCATTCTACTGTTGCAGGATTTGAGAAGTCGAGTACAACATCTTCAAAAGGAAGCTGGCCCTTGTCGTTATGAACATAAAGGTCCTTCTCAACAAGTTCGTTGAAATACTTATTCTTTGGAGTGAAGTAAGGCAACTGCCACAAGCAAACATGGAAACCGTCCTTCTTCATGTCTGCAAGCATCTTTGTAGGGTTCTTGAAACGGTCCTTTGCAAACTGGTAGTCGCACTGCCAGTCAACACCGAACCAACCAGTATCGAAATGTATCACATCGGTTGGAATCTTCAAGTCGCGGAGTTTCTTTGCCACATCACGACCTTCCTGCTCAGAGAAGTAAGTGATACGGCTCTGCCATGTGCCGAAAGACCAGAGAGGTGGCATTTCTGGACGACCTACAAGTGCTGTGTACTCGCTCAAAATCTCCTTTGGACTACCGAAGAAGATGAAGAAGTCCATCTGCTCGTCTGCCATGAAGAGTTTGTTTGCACCGATATATGAACAACCGAAGTCGCAAGTAACAGGAGCACTTGTATGCATGAACATACCATATCCCTTGCTACTGAAGAAGAAAGGAATAGGCTTGTACATATCAGGACCTTCAGGACCCTGAGGGTCTGTCACGAAGAGATTAACCTTCTGTCCAACCTTGTTGAGTGATGTGAACGACTCACCACAACCAAAAATCTTCTCGCCTGGAGCAAGTGAGAATACAGGATTGATGGCACGACTATTGTCCGAACCACGCTTCATGAAGAGGAATGGTGGCACCTTAATCTGTGTGCTGTCGTTATCATTCCAAGTACGAGTGTGAGTAAGTTCCTTACCATTCTTGTCCTTGATGACGATACGCCAAGGATAGTTATTGATGACAACCGAACCTTCTGCCGACTTATATTCAATACCCGAAGCAGTCTTTGTCACCTTCCACTTCGACAAGTCATTTGCAGGAGGAGCAGCGAGCATCAACTCGTCCGAATAGTCATCCTTTGGAACGATAGGAGATGTGTAAACACGGACGCGTACTGTGCGCTCATTTACAGGTTCGATGTTGAACTGCAGCTGAGGGTTATTGTCGTATGCAGGAGTTGGGAAGTCCAACATCTGCAGTGGCTGGTGCAGATAGGTATTTGCATTGAATGCCTGACGAGGCATCAACTGTTCACGCTTCCACTGGAGTGTTCCCTTACCAGTCTTTGTGTCGAAGTTCACAAGACTATCAGCGAAGAAATAGATGTTGCTGAAATCAGAGAATTCCTGACTGACATCTACCGACTGTCCCTGCAAATACTGGATGCCGTTATTAGTTGTCAACTGGGCTGATGCAGGTGCAGAGAGCATAAGCATTGCCGATACAAATAAGTTTCCGAATAAGTTTTTCTTAGACATATTGATTAGGAAATTTGTTATTATGGCGCAAAGATACAAAAAAAAGTGGATACAACCGAAATTGTATCCACCTAAATTGTTTATTTTAAGTAAGTATTACTTAACGAGAACGTTCGCTTTGCGCAAGTTCTCTGCGCTCGGCAAAGAATTTAAGCAAAACTTTATTCTTTGCTCTTACTTAACGAGAACTTTCATTGTAGTTCCATCAGCATACTTAACGATGTTGATACCCTTCTGTGGAGCAGCAATCTTAGCACCGTTTACTGAGTAGTAACCTACGATAGCCTGAACACCTGGCTTAACGCCGTTGATTGCAGTTTCTTCTTCCTGAGATGGGTCGTACTCATCAGTTGGAAGACCTTCGTAAGTGTAAACATCAATGTAGAATACATGTGGGTTGTTACCAAGAGTTACAGAGAGGAGTTCACCTGCAGGAACCTGGTAGATAACTGGGTAACGAGAGTTAGTGTAGTTAGAACCACCGTAACCAATGTACATAAGAACATACTCACCAGCAGCAGCAGCTTCACGTGGGAATGTGAATACAGGCTTAGTACCGAGGTAGAGACCGAGGTCGTCATTGATGTAGATGAGGATTGAAGAAGTCTCTTCGTTCTTTGAATTAACGTATGGAGGGTTGCTGAGAGTAAGACCGTCCCAGATCTTTGCAGCATCTACTGCATAACCATAACCATCTGCATTCTGGTCGCTACCACCTTCTGGAACTACCAAGAGAGATGTTCTGCCCTTACCTGAGTCGAATGTTGCCCAACCTGAAGCCTCAAGAACAGGGATAGCATCAGTGAGGTCAACACCAGTCTTAGAAATACCCTCGATATACTCTTCAGCAGTATAATAAGTAGTATCAGCTACTTCGCCTTCAACTACTACCTTGTAACAAGCAGTGATGATGCTTTCGTCAAGCTGTGGGTCCTGCTTGATGAGAGCCTTCTGACGGTTAGTGAGGTTAGCGAAGTCCCAGTCGTGCTGACCTTCAGAAGCCTTGTCAGCATTCTTACGAGTGATTGGAGTACCGAGCATTTCTGCTTCAATAGAAACAACACCATCCTTGTAACCATCTACAGAAACAGTTACTGTAGCGTCCTTAGTAATCATGATCTGCTCGTTAATACCTGTGTTAGGGTCGAATTCAATGTATCTTTCACCACCGTCGCCAGTGAACTTAATAGAATATGGCTCACCACAGAGAGTATTGTTTGTCCACTCAATGTTGTAGATACGCTCTTCACCATTGAAGCCGTAGAGTGTGAGTGTTGGAGCATTGAGTTCAATCTCACCAACATTGATGCTGAACTGTACTGGGTCTGACTTACCACCAGTCTCAGAAATAGTAACAGCCTCAATAAGAACAATACCGTCACCATCAGCATCATCAGAACCTACAACTGAGAAGTAACCAACTTCTGGGTCGTACTCGTAGTCTTCGTTCGAAGCACCTTCTTCTTCCATGATACCGTATGTTACATAACAAGCAGAACCGAATGTAGATTCACCCTTAACGAGTTCGATGTTACGAGCATCACCATTTACACCAACAACCTTGTATGATGGAGCAGAAACGCTTTCCTCAGCAGCACCATCAATCCAAATCTGGAAACCAGAGATTGCAGCGTAGTCAGACATAGCCATATAGAAAGCACCGTCCTCGATTACCTCGAAGTAACGGAATGAGTCGTGAGCAACAACAACCTCTTCGCCTTCAGCAGGTTCAGCAGGTACACCAGCAGCCTCATCCTGAATAGCGTGGATAGAGTCTGTGATTTCCTTAACGACGTCAGTACCGTTATTGTTTGACAAGAACGAAGCTACCCAGTCAGCAGCAAGACCGTCGGCACTACCCTTCTGAATCTTACAGCAGTTAGGGATGATGTCGTTGTACTGCTTACCGTCCACACAGTCGCGGCTCTTCTTACCAGCAACTGTCTGCATAACTACAATCTGTCCCTTCTTAAGACCTGAGTAGATAACATAACGAACACCATTCTTATTGTTATAGATACCACCCTTGCCTGGGTTGAGTTCGATATTACCAATACCCATGTACCAGCCTTCCATACCCTCGTTAGTGATGATTGTTGGAGCATAACCATCAGTCTTAGGCATGTCAGCATCAGTAGCACCAAGAGAAAGTGACTCTGGAGTGATTGGTGAACCATTCACTGTGAGGGCGATGAAGTCCCAAGTCTTGAAAAGACGCATGTTGAATCCTTCACTCTGAAGAACTTCGTTCTCTGTAGGAAGGTCAAATGTTGCAGCGTTTGCAGCAAATGACATGAGCATCATAGCCACAAAAGCAATCAATGTGTAGATTTTTCTCATAAATTTGTTTAGTTAATTAATAAATATGTGATATTAAAACGATTCTTCCACCTTAAAATTTTGCTGCAAAGGTAGCAAAAAAAAGTATCTTATCTTTCTTTTTCTACATTATTTGTTTAATTTTGCACACAAAATACTAAATTTTCATTGAAATGTACCAAAACGAAGACGAAAAGTTCATGCAACAAGCCCTTGTTGAAGCACGCAAGGCACTGGCTGAAGACGAAATACCTATCGGGGCGATTGTAGTGGCAAATGGTGCCATCATTGGTCGTGGTCACAACCTCACCGAGACACTCCACGATGTGACTGCCCACGCAGAGATGCAAGCAATTACCGCTGCGGAGGAATATCTTGGAGGAAAATACCTTGACAAGTGCACACTTTATGTTACGGTCGAGCCTTGCATCATGTGTGCAGGAGCCATTGGTTGGAGCCAGATGGGCAGAATAGTGTTTGGAGCCTGCGACCCTAAACGTGGTTACCAGACCTACGCTCCAAAAGCGTTTCACCCTAAAGCACAGACCACAGGCGGTGTGCTTGAGGAGGAATGTAGCAAACTCATGAAGGACTTCTTCAAGTCGAAGAGGTAGAGTGGCGGAAACGGAAATAGTATAGCAAGCCAGCCGTTGTGAGTCCGAATGGGAAACTCCACCATATACCTATCGCTCCCATTCCGCATGGGAAAGCAAAGATATATGCAAGCGGAACGGACACCACCGCATAGGCGATGAACGCAAAGAGCATCAGCAACTTCACATCTTCTATGGCACGAAGACAGTTTGCATATATGCTCTGCAGACAGTCACCAAACTGATAGCACACAAAACAAGGCAAGAACGAGATGAAGAGCATAGCCACTTCATCACTTTTTGTGAAAATGCTTGCTATCTGATGGCAACCCACACATATCAATACTGAAACAACAACAGCCGACACAAGCGACATGAGCATAGAGGTCCTCGCTATTGCCCTGACCTCTGTCCAGTTGCCTTGCCCTCTGTATTGGGCAATGAGTATCGCTGCTGCCGCACCTATTCCATAATATATCATGAAACCGATAGTGGAAACACTACACATCACCTGATGGGCTGCCAATGCTGTTGCTCCTATCCATCCCATCAGCAAGGCACACACATTGAAACTTCCTGCCTCGAGACACATCTGTATGCTGATAGGAATACCGAGAATGGTGAGTCGTTTTGCATATCCGAGATGCCAAGCCACACGGACCGAGTTCAGTTCTTCATTATCCGAACGGTAAAGCATCAGCACTATCATCATCGCAGCTCTTGAGATGAGTGTTGCCAAACCCGCACCAATCAGTCCGAGTTCCGGCGCACCACATCTTCCATATATAAGGATGTAGTTCAATGTCACATTCAACACGTTTCCTCCCAGCATCACCCACATCGAAATCTTCGTGTTTCCTATTGCATCATAGTATTGCTTGTAGGCGTTGAATACCGAAAGGAAAGGTAGCGAGACAAGCAGTATCAGGAAGTATGGTTTGATGAGAGGCATCAACTCCACAGGTTGTCCTAACCGTTCTATATTTAAATAAAGAAGGTATAAGCACCCCATCACAAACACACTTGCCATGAAGTTCACGAACACACTACTTCTCTTTGCCTGCACAGTCTCCACATAGTCCTTCCGTCCGAACACGTTTCCCACCACAGGAGTCGAGGCATACGACATTCCCAACAAGAAATAAATAATGAGGTTATACACATTATTCACAAATCCTGCAGCCGACAGTTCCGGAGTACCATACTGTCCCACCATTATAGTATCTGCCCAACCCTGAAGAATACTTCCGAGTTGGGCAATAATAATTGGCAAGGCTAATTCTGCTAATATCCAGACCCTCCCCCTACCCCTCCCATTAAAAGGGAGGGGAGTAGTTTGTTGGGATGACAGTTGGTCCTTTTGTTTCATTATAATGTTCGGGTAAACCTATTTGTTCGTGGGGTGATTAATCTAATTCTTTTTCTATCTCTTCTATTACAGAATCCGTATCAAACATAACTTCTTCATTTGAGAAACGAAGAACACGATACCCCATTGATTGCAAGAATTCAGTTCTTCGTTCATCATTTTCTATTACCTGCGGCTCTGAATGGTAAGCACCATCTACTTCCACAATAAGTCCATCATCATGACAAAGAAAATCCACAATGAAGTCACCTATTACATATTGCCTGTAAAATTTGTGTCCAAGAGCATTACACCTCAAACGCTGCCAAAGGCATATCTCCGCAGGTGTAGGATTCTTCCTATTCTTTCGTGCAAATGCCTTCAACAGCTCATACCTGTCAGGTGCCCCTGTTTGAACCTTCATACTACTCCTGCTTTTATTCAACTACCACATCCTACTCCCCTCCCTTTTAATGGGAGGGGTCGGGGGAGGGTCTATAGTTTACTGTGCATTCTCATCCAGATAACTATCCTTGAATCCTAAGAAGTAGAGGACACCGTCGAGACCGATGGTGTTGATGGACTGACGTGCATTGGCTACGACACGAGGCTTAGCGTGGAAGGCGATACCAAGACCTGCTTCGGAGAGCATTGGGAGGTCGTTGGCACCATCACCTACGGCGATGGTCTGCTGAAGGTCAACCTTCTCGACCTGAGCGATAAGTTTGAGGAGTTCAGCCTTACGCTTGCCATCGACAATCTCACCCACATAGTTACCAGTGAGTTTACCGTTATCGTCAATCTCCAGTTCGTTAGCATACACATAGTCTATGCCATACTTCTTCTGGATATATTCGCCGAAGAAAGTGAAACCACCCGAGAGGATAGCAATCTTGTATCCATACTTCTTCAGAACGTACATCAATCTATCTACACCCTCTGTGAATGGCATGTTTTCAGCAATGGAACGCATAACGCTGACATCGAGTCCCTTGAGAAGCTTACAACGCTGAGTGAACGACTCCTTGAAGTCAATCTCACCACGCATGGCACTTGCTGTGATTGCTGCCACCTCGTCATACACACCATGCTTACGAGCAAGTTCATCGATGCACTCCTCCTGAATGAGAGTGGAATCCATATCGAAACAGATGAGTCGGCGCATACGGCGATACATATTATCACGCTGGAACGAACAGTCAATCTCCAGTTCGTTCGACATATTGAGCAATGCCTTATGCAGTTCGCCCTTGTCCTTTGGAGTACCACGAACCGAGAACTGAATACAAGCACGAGTCTTCTCCAATGGATGCGCGATGCTCGAACGACCTGAAAGTCGAACGATAGAGTCGATGTTCAATCCCTGTTCCGAGATGAGTTTGCTCACAGCCTCAATCTGTTTAGCCCTGAGTTTACGACCAAGAACAGTAAGGATATATCGGTTCTTACCCTGACGACCAACCCAAGCCTCATATTCATCCATAGTGACAGGATAGAACTTGATGTTCACATTGAGTTCGCTCGCCTTGAAGAGCAGTTCCTTCATCACACGACCAGAGTTCTCCTCCAACACACGAATCAAGATGCCGAGACTCAACGTAGAGTGGATATCCGCCTGACCAATGTCCTGGATGTCCACATCGTACTTGCTCAATATCTCCATGATTCCTGCTGTAAGACCAGGACGGTCCTCACCTGTGATACGAAGAACCATCAGTTCTTCCTTCTGCATCAGGTCATCACCCTCCGCATTATTTGATTGCTGATATGTTTTCATTGTTTATTAGTTTTTGGAATGCAAATGTAAGCATTAGTTTCCGAATAACCAAATTTTGCGTC
Source organism: uncultured Prevotellaceae bacterium (assembly GCA_937893145.1). Lineage (GTDB taxonomy): Bacteria > Bacteroidota > Bacteroidia > Bacteroidales > Bacteroidaceae > Minthosoma. Next base: position 14,079 of record CALBJW010000112.1, read on the forward strand.
TCATAAGACTCTTTTTTACGTTATTCACAAAGATAGTAGCCTCGTTTCACAACTTTGTAATATTTTTTAACTAATTTTGCAGCGATTTCTCAATTACAATAAACACATTTCTCTATATGGTAAAAAGAATCACTAACATTCTTGTGTTCACAATCGCCATTGTGACAGATTGTTTTGCATGGAGTCAAGTAGGTCATGACACCACATGTTCAATAGCAGAAAACCACTTGTCGCGCAAGGCAAAAAAGAAGATTAGCAAGGCTCTCGATGGCAAGAGCATTGTCTATTGGTCAAACTGGTTGGATAATGCAAGTCATCATCCTGAGTATGCATACGCATCTACTTGGCATTACAAGAACATCAATGCAGACCAGGAGTACAAGGATGTACCACCCTTCAAGACTGGCGACATCGTGACAGCACTCAACGAGCAGATTGAAAAACTCAAGTCTCGCAAACAGCTCAAGCTTTCTCACGAAGAGGAAGCACTCACTCTCAAGATTATCGTTCATCTCATGGGCGACCTCCATCAGCCTATGCACTTAGGTCGTCAGACCGACCTCGGAGGCAACAGAGTTAAGGTTCAGTTCTTCCGCGAATCGGACAACCTTCATCATGTATGGGACGAGAGCCTCGTGGCGAAAGGTCACCAGTGGACTTACGACGAGTGGACCTACCAACTCGACCGTGCTTCGAAGGCTGAGACGGCAGAAATCGTGAAGGGTGACATCGACACTTGGGCGCAAGAGACATACGCCATCACAAAGCAGGTGTATGCAGCTACTCCTGAGGACACAAAGATTTCTTACGACTACGTTGCCGACTGGACTCCTATTGTAGAGCAGCAGTTCCTTCGTGGCGGACTTCGTCTTGCACATATCTTGAACGAAATATATAAGTAAAGTGGCGAATACCGTCACTTTGCTTTTTAGTATCATTAAGGTTATACATTTTCAATAACATTTTTTTATTAACTAAAATCTTTTTTTATGCAGAAAAAAATGCATTTGCTTTTTGCTATGATGATGCTCATCGTATCATCAGCAATGGCACAGATTACCACTTCTGGACTTAGTGGTAAGGTAACTGCAGAAGGTGAAGAAGTGATTGGCGCACACATCATCGCCACTCACAAGCCATCAGGCACAACCTACACTGCCGTAACAAACATCAAAGGTCAGTACACCATCAATGGTATGCGTGTAGGTGGTCCTTACGAAATCAAAGCCACTTACATCGGTTTTGAGACAAAGACTATCGGTGGCATCACTCTCGTACTCGGTGAGAATTACCGTCAGGACATCACAATGAGCGAAGTCTCTCAGGTCATTAACGATGTCATCATCACAGGCAACAAGTCTAAGTTTGCAGTTGAGAAGACTGGTGCTTCTACCAACATCAGCAACGAGCAGATGATTAACATGCCTACTGTCAGCCGTAGCATCACAGACTTCACTCGTCTCTCTCCTTACGGTGGTAACGGTATGACATTCCAGGGCTCAGACGGTCGTACAGCAAACTTCACAGTCGATGGTGCGAACTTCAACAACGACTTCGGTCTTTCAGACAAGCTCCCTGGTGGTGGTAGCCCTATCTCTATCGAGGCTATCGAGGAAATGCAGATTGTTATCTCTCCATTCGATGTTCGCCAGTCTGGTTTCATCGGTGGTGGTGTGAACGCAATCACAAAGTCTGGTACAAACACATTCAAGGGTTCTGCATACGTTTACCACAAGAACGAGAACATGCGTGGTAATGCTGTTTATGGCGAAGACATCCCTGGTGCTCGTGAAAGAGACCGCCAGACAACATACGGTTTCACTCTCGGTGGTCCAATCGTTAAGAACAAGCTCTTCTTCTTCGTAAACGGTGAAATGTCGAAGACTCCTACAGTAGCTAACCGTTGGCACGGTTCTGAGGATGGTGTTGCCAACCCTGACAAGTACCTCTCTCGCACTACACTCTCTGACCTCCAGAAGGTTTCAGACTATGTAAAGCAGAAGTATGGTTACGACACAGGTTCATACACTAAGTTCCCTGCAGATGAAAGCAACTACAAGTTGCTCGCTCGTTTGGACTGGAACATCAACACTCGTAACAAACTCGCTCTTCGTTACAACTACACAAACAACCGTATCTGGAACGCTCCTAACGCTTCTTCTATGGACGGTGGTTCGCGTGTTTCTGGTGCTCGTATGTCACAGTACTCTATGTCATACGCCAACTCTATGTACTCAATGGACAACCTCGTTCATTCCCTCTCTCTCGACTTGAACAGCCGCATCACAGACAACCTCTCTAACCAGTTCCTCGCAACATACACAAAGAAGGACGACCTTCGTGGTACAAACTCTGATCCATTCCCATTCATCGACATCTTGAAGGACGACCAGGCTTACCTCTCACTCGGTTACGAGCTCTTCACTTGGAACAATGCCGTACACACTACTACTTGGAATCTCAAGGATGATGTCACTTGGTATCTTGGTAATCACAAGGTGATGGGTGGTATCGGTTTCGAGCATCAGATGGCAGACAACATGTACATGCGTAATGGTACAGGTTACTACCGCTACACTTCACTTGATGAGTTCCTCTCAGGTGGTGTTCCTGAAGTAGTTTGTCTCACTTATGGTTATGATGGTGAAACAGCCCCAGCTGCTCGTGTTCGCTACAACAAAGGTACTATCTACCTCCAGGACGACTGGGATGTAACAGACCGCTTCAAGCTCACTTACGGACTTCGTGCTGATGCATTCTTCTATAACAATGGTGATGTCATGACAAACAACGCGCTCCTCAAGGTTGAATACCCAGAACATGGAGTTATGGATACAGGTAAGTGGCCTTCAACAAAGGTTTCTCTCTCTCCACGCATTGGTTTCACATGGGATGTTCTCGGCGACAAGTCACTCAAGGTTCGTGGTGGTACAGGTATCTTCACTGGTCGTCTTCCACTCGTATTCTTCACTAACATGCCTACAAACTCTGGTATGGTTCAGTACAACGCACAGGTTAATGCTAAGAACGCAGCAAGCAGAGGCTTCACAATGTCAGAATTTGCTGGCGGTCTCGTTACAGATGCTAACGGTAAGGCTACAGTAGAAGCACTCCAGAACAAGCTCGTTTCTCTTGGCTACCCAACAACTATCAAGCCTGAAGATGGTGTTTACTCATCAGGTATGTGTGGTGTTGACCCAAGTTTCAAGATGCCACAGGTATGGAAGTCTTCACTCGCTATCGACTACCAGTTCCCTGTATCATTCCCACTCTCTATCACTGCTGAAGGTATCTTCAACAAGACTATCAACGCTGCTACTATCTGCGACTGGTCTGTACCTTCTGTAGCAGGTTTCGCTCGCTACAATGGTGCCGACAACCGTGCTATCTTCCCAGTAGGCTACCAGAACAACTCTTCTCTCTATGTTCTTACTAACACTAACAAGGGTTATGGTTGGTCTGCAAGCGTTACTTTGAATGGTCGTCCTGCAAGTTGGATTGACTTCATGTTGTCTTACACTCACAGTGCAACAAAGGAAATCACTTCTCTTCCTGGTTCAAGTGCAAGCTCAGTACTCAACTATGTAGGTACTGTTGATGGTCCAAACCCTAACAACATGCAGTTGCACAACGCACTCAATGTCACTCCAGACCGTTTCATCGCTGCCCTCAACCTTCACGATAAGTGCTGCAACCACTACTCTATCATCTACGAGACATGGCGTGGTAGCTACAAGGGTACTTACATGACAGTAAACGACATCAACGGTGATGGCTACAACTACGACCTTATTTATATTCCTACAGACGAGCAGGTAGCAAACCGCGAGTTCCGTTTCGTTTCAGCTGACGACCAGACTCGTTTCATGGACTTCGTTCATAGCAACAGCTACCTCTCAGCACATCAGGGTGAATATGCAGAGGCTTACAGCCACTACAACCCATTCATCCACCGTATCGACTTCTCTTACAAGCACGACTTCCAGGTTAACTGGGGCAACACAAACCACAAGCTTCAGCTCTCATTCGACATGAAGAACGTGCTCAACCTCTTCAACTCTTCATGGGGTGTACAGAAGTACTTCAACACAGCATTCTCTACTTCTCCATCTAATGGTGCTCAGGAGGTTCGTGTCCTCAAGTACGAAGGTGTTGATGCTGATGGTTATGCTACATACTCTACTCCTACAGCAGTTAATGGCAATGCGCAGACATTCATCCCTTACCGTTCTATCGGTCAGTGCTGGTACGCTTCTATCGGTGCTAAGTATTTCTTCGAAGGCGACAAGAAGGATGGTTGCGGTTGCAAGGAAATCAATGTTGACAACGATGCTATCAACGCTCTCCGTGCTCAGAATGCAGTACTCAAGGCAGAGAACGATGCTCTCAAGAATCGCAAGGCTGAGGTTCAGAAGATTGTTGAGGAGAAGAATGTATTCGTAACAGACAAGGTTGTTGTTGAGTTCGCTCAGAACTCTGCAGAACTCACAGACGCTGCTAAGGCTCTTCTCAATCAGGTTAAGAAGGGTGCAACAGTAACTGTTGTTGGTGCTACATCTCCAGAAGGTACAGTTGCTCGCAACTCAGAACTCTCTGTTGAGCGTGCTAATGCAGTAGCAGAATACCTCAAGTCTCGTGGTGTTAATGTTGTTTCAGCAGAAGGCAACGAGGCAGGTCGTGTTGCTATCGTTACAATTAAGTAATATATAAATAAGGTAATAACAATATGAATAAATATATCATTTCATCTCTCATCGCAGTTCTTGCATTCTTCGCAAGCTGTACTGAGAAGTACGAGCCACTCTTGCTTGACAACGTACAGGTATCAAGCTCTTATGTAACATTTCCAGCCGCTGGTGGTTCTACTACAATCAAGATTACCGCAAAGGAGTCTTGGACTATCACAGACGTTCCAAAATGGCTTACACTCTCTGCCACTTCTGGTAATGCTGGTGAGACAACTGTGACATTCGAAACTTCTGCCGCAGAGAGCACAAACTCATGCACAGTATTCCTTCACTGTGGCGACCAGACACAGCGCATCAATGTGCTTCAGATGACAGAGAAGGTAGAACTTCCTATTACTTCTGCTGCCGTTATCAGTGATGAGAAAACTCCAGATGGCGTAATATACCGTGCTAAGGGTACAGTCACAAAGATTGCCAACACTACTTACGGCAACTGGTACCTCAACGATGGTACTCTTGAGGATGATGGTCTCTATATCTATGGTACTCTCGACGCTTCGGGTGCAGAGAAAAACTTCCTCAGCCTTGGCATCGAGGTAGGCGACATCGTAACCGTAGAAGGTCCTAAGACTACATACGGAAAAACTCCAGAACTCGTAAACGTAACAGTCATCAACATCGAGAAGTCACTCATCAAGGTTGACTCACTCTCAACAGACAAGCTCCCTAAGGAAGGTGGCGAGTTCATCGCTTACCTCACTTGCAAGGGTGATGATGTTAGCGTTGATGCTTCTGCAGAATGGCTTTCTGTTAAGTCTATCAAGACTTCTGGCACAAATGCAGAGGTTACATTCAAGGTTGCTGCTAACGAAGGTGGTGCTCGTGATAGCGAACTCACATTCGTAACAACTAAGAGTGGCAAGACATATACATATACATCTGCTATTACTCAGGAAGGTGCTATCCAGCAGGTCACTTGTGCTCAGTTCAACGCACAGGCTGATGGTTCAGCAGAGTACAAGATACACGGTATCATCACTTCTATCGTCAACACTAAGTTCGGCAACCTCTACATCAACGATGGTACAGGTGAGGTTTATGTATATGGTATCACAGACTGGAACGCAGACAACTTCAAAGTTGGTGATGAAGTCAATCTCCAGAGCGTGAAGACATCACACAATGGTGCTCCTCAGATGAAGAACGCTGTTGTACTTAGTCAGGTAGCTCACGAGGTGAAGACTGCAGCCGAACTTCAGGAACTCGCAGACGACAAGAACACCTTATACCTCGTAACAGGTGAAGTATTCGAGATGACAGGCGAAAACATCAAGTTCGACCTCACATCATACGGCAACTTCGGTCTCAAGGACGAGACAGGCGAAATCTATGTTTACGGCGTTACTGATGCTCTCGATGGTATAACAAAGAACTTCGCTGCCACAGGCGTCAAGGCAGGCGACAAGATTACCATCCTCGCCTACAAGACCTCATACAGGGGTCTCAACCAGATTGTAGGTCGCTTCATCAAGAAGGAATCCGCAGAATAAGCCCCTCCCTACCCAACATAAGCAAAGCGTGCAAGTCTTATTGACCTGCACGCTTTTTTGTTTTTACTTATAGCCAAGGGACTCCGTATGAGGATGTGTCTTCTTCTCCTGCGAAGAGTGGAGTTTGTAGAGGAACACATCGTGCTTTGGCGAGCCTTTCCATGAAGTCGGAACGCACATCGACACGCTCTATCTCCATACGTCTTGCTCTGCTCATCGCAAGAAACTCATCCTCTATCTCCAAGCCCAAGAAACGCCTTCCCAAGAGGTTTGCAGCAATGCCCGTAGTTGCACTTCCACTGAAGGGGTCCAGTATCCACGCCCCAGGCTTAGTGCTTGCCTGAATGAGTCGAGCCAACACACCGAGAGGCTTCTGCGTAGGATGCTTGCCACACGACTTCTCCCACTTCCCGATAGCAGGCAATCGCCATACATCAGTCATCTGTTTGTTATCGTTCAACTCCTTCATCAACTCATAATTATAATAATGAGCCACCTTCTGCGATTTACGAGCCCAGATGATGAACTCCGTACTATAAGTGAAGTAACGACACGAAATGTTTGGTGGAGGATTAGTCTTCGCCCATGTTATCACATTCAGAATCTTAAATCCCAACTTCAGCAACTGCTGCTGCACACTAAATATATTATGGTGAGTGCCCGAAATCCAAATCGTAGCATTCTCCTTCATGTGTTCACGCACCGCAGCCAGCCACCTCAAGTTGAAGGCATCCATATCCTCCGCAGTCGTTGGCTTGTCCCATTCCCCTTTATCCACACACACCACCTTTCCGCTCTGGCAACTTATCCCGCCACCCGAGAGGAAATACGGAGGGTCAGCAAACACCATATCGAAGCCAAACTCAAACTTCGACAAGGTCTCCACGCAATCACCCTGAATAAGAGTAAAATCGTTGTTGGGGGATTTATAGAAAGGCACAACATCATCAACAAGAAACTCCGTTCCGATATAATCCCCATCCGCCAACACAATCTCACAATCACGATACAACCTACGAATAGCCGATTCCGCATCATTCAGCGAATCAGCATCAACCTGCACAGTCCTCGCAAGCGTCTCTTGTATCGTAACATTGTACCTCATATCTGGGTACAAAGTTAAGATCAATATTCCGAATAAAACCTAAAAGATCATTTATTAACTTTTGTGATCAAAAAAGATCATTTTCAATTACTTACACATCTATGACTAATAGTAAGTTAATCGAAAATGATGATTTATGGTAATGTTAAAAAATGATCACAAGAAAGAAAATGGAGAATCAAAGGGTATGCCCTTTTGATTATCCACAAATGCTTATAGCCTTCGATAAACACCTCTGCCCTTGAACTCCAAGAACCCTTTATTTCGCAAGTATTGCAGTTGCTGGCGAATCTTATCTTGAATGTGATTGTTGTTAGGGTGAAGCAGTTGAAGCTCATCAACAAACCTATACATTTCATCAAGTGTAAATGTTGTGCCAAGCCTATCAACACAATGTAAAGTATCCATCAGCCAACCTCTTCCCTCAAGAGATTTGGCTTGCAAACTATACACCTTATTGTATTGCTCAATAACTTGTTTCTCAGGAAGGACAATCCCCTCCCTAATAATACTAATCTTTGCAGAATTAGGAATGTCTCGCATCAAGATATTGCAACCTACCCACCCTGCTCTTCTTGCAGTCTCTGGCAATGGTGGTCGCTCCTCAATAACCTTTGGAGTAAAAAAGCATTTAGGTACTATAACAAGATTGTTCACCTCATACCTATCGTAATGCAGAAAGAAGAAACTTGGATTGTCCAACGAAGTAATACGGCTTATCATTGTTTTGTATTCTCCATCACTTACCGTACCCGAGAATGTAGCACTCTTGCTGCTCTTACTCTTCAACTCATATTGTGACTTGCAATTCTCGCAAACGCTATCCTTCACAGGAGCATTAGCCTCTGCTGCCTTGATGGAAACATTACCACAAATCGGGCAATACATGTTCCTCACCAACCAATCCTCCGTAAGTCTGCGAGCTATCTGGCTCTTGCTCTTGTAGCCTTCTGCTAATGATGTATTGAATCGTAAATCCATTTAGTTAAATTGTATTTGGCTATAATATGTGTCACCTCGCAAATTTACATCTTTCTTATCAATCCTCCAAACATATTAGTAAAAATAAAACAATTTGCTTGGTAGGCGTGAATATTTTGTTTACCTTTGCACCCAAACTATATAATAAGCTTCTGAGGAATGATTGCGTTTTCTCACACAATTAAAATATTCGTTGAGAAGATTAACCATCACTTCCTTTGCAGTTGATAAAGTAAATATATGGATAGAGCAACAGAAATAGCAAGAACAAACCTTATCAAATCAAAATATGGAGCCGCAAAGGTTTGGATGGTGGAAAACAAAGACCTCCTAAATTTCTCTGGCATAGCAAAAAACTATTTCGGCCGTTCAGCTCAATGGATTATGCAGAGACTTCACAAATATGAGGTTAATGGCAAACAAGTCTCATTCAAAGAAGAGGAATACAAGACACTATCTGATGCATTGCGTGACCTTGCTTACAGATTAAACAAAGCTGCAGACGAGATAGATAAAGCAGAAATGGAAGAATAACTCCTTTTATATATTGAGTTAGACAATTTTTTCTTATCACACTTGACCACCTTCTAACAAGAGGGTGGTTTTTCAATTAAAGAGATGTCCGTAAGCCCCTCCACCAACAAATGGTTCAATGTAAGTCGCATCATTCCAATTATCAAAAGCTGGTAATTGTGCATCCAGTTGTTCAATGAGTTGGCTCTTTCCTCCAACCCACTTGATAAAAGGTTTTGCTTTTGCCATTTACTATTAAAGATTAGTTCTTAACTTTTATCTACAAAGTTACGATCTAATCACGAATTTAACAGCAAAAGATCATTTATTAACTTTTGTGATCAAAAAAGATCATTTGGCAAGAAAGTACCACAAAGCCCCAATAGTGCAATCCAAAACTTAATAGATTGCACTATATTTAGCATTTTAAGTATTTCGTATGATACTTTTCACTTATACAGTTCACTATAATGATTTACGCTCTATCGGGGCTATATTATTTCACATTGTTCCTTATTAACAACTCTGGCACGGAACAATTTTTTATCAGTAAAGTTTCTCGATATGTTTTGTACTAACTCTAAAAAATTATCCGTTTTATTTTCCCTTATATGATAAAAAGGCTTAATAGAAACACAATTCTCATGCTCAAATATTGTATTGAGTAATGTTCTATCCGAATTACCACATGAATGCCCCATAATATAAACTTGAAAAGGAGCAGATTCTACAAACTCCAGCATTTCACGATATCTGCTTGTCTCAAGATATTTCACCGACTTCACATTGTTTAGCAACTCATTACTATTCTTATCCTCAATATCTTTAAAATCTTTGTCTAATTCGTCTCCATAACCAAAAATTATATTATTAGGATTAGATAAATTACCATGAATATAATTATAGATTATTTTTTCATTATTATAAAGCTCTACAGTGTCTGTATAGTTGAAATTTAACAACATGATTTGTCTAGGCTCCAACCCTTCTAACACAACGGAATTTTCATTGATAACTTCATTTTCGCTAACAGTTATTATTCCAAGATCATCACATACTTTTTTAGCATCAGAAGTTGAAATATCCTTTAACTTTATTTTATCTGTCATTAACGGGAGATATGCGATTTTACGATTTGCACAACACTGCGTACCTAAATACTTTATTAACAAATCTTTTAAATAAGAAAGTTGCACATTTAGGTCCTTAATTTTTTGCTCAAAATTAAATTTCCCTGCTAATAATTTGAGCTGATAATAATATGCATTCTCGATATCAACCCACCCTTTGTTTTCTATGGATTTCATTATTAAGGCAAAAAAGGGAGAATAGACAAACTTGAAATTCTGCTCATCCTTTCGTAACTCATCTATAATATCTTTCGCTGGACATCTAAGATGTCCGTCTATCGTCTTAAAATACGAATTACTATAAGAGTATAGATACCAAGAAGAAAAATGTTTAGTATTCACTATATGAATCTCACATAATTCATCTTTTGATACACTACCACTATTTCCAGAAAAAGAAAGCACTCGTTGTTCCCAATACCAATTTATAAAGTCCATATAACTGGTCTTGAGCCCATGCGCCAAGTCGAAACCATTACCAATGATTACAAGTCTGTTCATAACTAAGGAGTGATTTATTTAATCATCTTATACTTTATGTTTTCCAACTATCTTATATTTGCAAATTTACATCTTTCTCCCACACACTCCAAACATTTTTCCCCTTTTCTATCCATTTGATATAAATTATCTTAAATCCGCCCTATATTGACTTAACAAGATCTAAAGGATTTGACACCTTCTGGACTATATGGGACTAAAAAACAACTTACTTTTTTATTTTATCATACACTACCTACACTATTATTTGGCAAGTTATTGATATTACGAGTATTAGAGAATGTCGGAAGAATGTAGGTTGTGTAGGTTTAGGAATACTTTTTGCTTTTTATTCTTTCACAGCACAGCAGCCACTTTGCGTATTGATGAAAGACGGGCGAGGAATGTTTTGTTCTTGCTAACCTGAGACATATTGAACTCCATCTGGAGAGCAAGGAGAGTTTTAGCACTAATACCAAGAGCAGCTTCAAAGAGCATCGCAGTCTCTGCAGTGACTGTTCTACGCTCATTAAGAATGTCATTCAAAGCCTTGTATGACATACCTATCTGCTCAGCCAATGCACGCTGAGAAATACCACGATATTCCACCTCATCCTTGATAACCTCACCAGGATGTGTGACATAAAACGGAGTAAGATTATTGGCTATCATATTACTATCCACACCTTCTAACTGTATCATAATACTCTTATTTATAATGATTAGACAACTCAACTATATTACAGATGTTAGCGATGGGGGTATCACCTGTAGCATCTTCCGTGAACTCTATTCTGTATTGGTCGTTGACACGGACAGATGTCATTCCGACTTGATTCTATTGGCAAGTCGATTTGGATTGCGTCTCATATCCCACATATCAACTATTGTAACAATTCCTTCCTTGTTAATTGTGTACACTAACTTGTTGTGGGTGCCAACTGTATGACTACGGTAGAGGTATTTGGTTCTATCTTGAAGTAGTTGCTCTGGAGATCCGATTTCTGGATATTTAGCAAGATTTGCGTCCAGATGCTCTACAGCAGTTATAAATTTAAGTGCTGAGATTTCCCCGTATTGCTCATAAATATACTTGATAACTTTCTTGTATTCAAGTACGGCTCGTTTAGTCCAATTACATTTCATACTGTAAGGGACTTAAGGTAATTGCGCATTTCTTCATGCACATGATCGCCTAACATTGTTTCACCTGATTCCATTTGTAATTCTGACTCGTTTATACGCGAATCTATTTCTTGATATGTGTATGGTTTGACTGAATTACAGAGTTTTACCAAACGATCAAGCAAAATATTCTGGACTTCAGAAGTTTGGCTAACAATACACTCCCAAATAGCATCAAGCTGATTTTCTGCTCCTTTGTAAACAATTGCAACATCTTCCGACACATTGCTGATTGCATTGTCTTCTATGTTTATCTTTTCTTTATAGTCCATATCATTACTATTTTTTAATTTCGCAAAAATACGAACTTTATTTCATACTACCAAATATTTAGGTTCAAGAATTATCACATTAATACAAATCACCTCACTCTTTTTGTGGCAATTATTGCAAACACTCTACCAATTTGAACATAAATAGTTGGTTTTCAATGCAATTATGCTGGTAGAGTGTTGCCTCATCATTCTACCAACTCTCTACCAGCATTCTACCATTTCAGAGGAAGACAATCACTATTGGGAATTGGTAGAGTGATGGTAGAATGTTGGTAGAATGTTTAAGTAACACTCTACCAACGTTTACGTCTTATAAGACAGCAACTTAGATGCGTTTTGGTAGAATGATGAGGGTTTTTGCAATGAAATTTGTTTTTTGCAGACTTTGGAACACATGCAATAAAAAGTGGATGTCCGTGCGGTCGGACATCCACTTTTATATAGTGAAATTGATTAATTCTTGCGGTGAAGTGGGTTCATTCTTGCAGAGGAATTGGCTCACTCTTGCAGAGGAATTGGCTCATTCTTGCGGTGGAATGGAACCAATCTTTACTTTACAATGATAAGGAAGTACTTCTTCTTGCCCTGCTGAACGAGGAGGTACTTGCCATCGAGGAGGTCGGCAGTAGTGAGGAGCTGGTCTGGCTGAGCAATCTTCTCCTTGTTGATGCTGACACCACCACCCTTAACGAGGGTCTTCATCTCTCCCTTTGATGGGAAACACTGTGCCTTCTCAACGCAGAGGTCGTTAGCCTTGATGCCTTCAGCGAAGTCGGCTGCTGAAACCTCAAACTTTGGTACACCTGCGAAGACATCGAGGAGTGTCTTTTCGTCGAGCTTGAGGAGACTCTCCTTTGTTGACTTGCCGAAGAGGATGTTGCTGGCTTCGATAGCCATGTCGAGATCCTCCTTTGAATGAACCATGATAGTCACTTCCTCTGCAAGACGCTTCTGGAGTACACGACGACCTGGGTCTGTGTCGTGCTCAGCGATGATAGAGTTGATTTCCTCCTCTTCGAGTGATGTGAAAATCTTGATGTAACGCTTTGCATCCTCATCTGGCACATTGAGCCAGAACTGGTAGAATGCGTATGGAGATGTGCGTTCGCGGTCGAGCCAGATATTGCCTGATTCTGTCTTACCGAACTTACGACCGTCGCTCTTTGTCACGAGTGGACAAGTGAGGGCGAAGCATTCGCCACCATTCTTACGGCGGATGAGCTCAGAACCTGTTGTGATGTTACCCCACTGGTCTGCACCACCGAGCTGAAGACGACAACCCTTGTTCTCGTAGAGGTAGAGGAAGTCGTAGCCCTGAAGGAGCTGGTATGTGAATTCTGTGAATGAGAGTCCATCACGAGCCTCACCGTTGAGACGCTTCTGTACGGATTCCTTTGCCATCATGTAGTTTACTGTGATGTGCTTACCGATGTCGCGTGCGAAGTCGAGGAACGAGAAGTTCTTCATCCAGTCGTAGTTGTTCACGAGTTCTGCGTGGTTTGGAGCATCGCTATCGAAGTCGAGGAAACGAGAGAGCTGTTCCTTGATGCACTTCACATTGTGTGCGAGTGTCTCTTCGTCGAGGAGGTTACGCTCCTGGCTCTTGCCTGAAGGGTCACCAATCATACCTGTTGCTCCACCAACGAGTGCAAGAGGCTTGTGGCCACAACGCTGGAAGTGGCGAAGCATCATTACACCGCAGAGGTGACCAATATGAAGTGAATCGGCTGTTGGGTCGATACCAAGATAAGCTGTAGTCTGTTCCTTGTTGAGGAGTTCGTCTGTACCTGGCATCATCTGGTGAATCATACCACGCCAAGTAAGTTCCTTTACAAAATCTTTCATCTGTTTTACTTTAAGTTGTTGAATTTCGGGTGCAAAGGTAGTGAATTTAATTAAGAATTAAGAATTAAGAATTAAGATTTTATGGTTTATGGGGTAAAAAACAATGAATCAAGTGGAATACAAGTATATGGAGGACTTGTTTTTTTGATACACAAGAAGCTCAACGCTTTTGTTTTTACTGAAAGAAATTAAAAAAAATTAAAAGAAATTTATTTCAGAAATTAAATATAAGCCTTATCAATAACTCTCATTGCAGTTAAGATAAATAATAATTTCTGGACAAAATTTCTTTTAATTTTTTTTAATTTCTTTCAGTTCAGAACATTTCTCAAAATGTTCGTGTATCAAGTATTCTGAGGAGTGTTGTCTTCTTGTTGTTCTTCAAACGAATCGAGGACTCGTGTGATGTGGGCATGAATCTGCTGATACTGCTCGCTGTCCTTGAAGTCGGTGTTGCGACGAATCATTGCTTCGAAAGGACAGATAGAGTGAGTGTAGCATGCAAGTTCGTTGTCCATCTGCTTCTGGTTGCCGTTGGCGAGAAACTTGATGTCCTTCTCGCGTTCACGACGAAGGATGGTGAGCACGGGTTCCATAGCCGAAGAGACCACATTGTCCATGAGGTGGTGGCCCTGTATATATAAATAGGTGTTGTCGGGACGCAGTCCGAGTTGGCGGAGTTCTGCTTTGAGTGGCTTCAGCTTACCCTTTGCCTCTGGATAATGGTGCTGCATCCACGCTACCTTGCGGTTGACATTGTGGCGAACCTTATCTATCGTGTCCATGTAGTTGAACACATTGAGGCGTTCGATGGTGATGAAGTTGTTGAGGGTGTTGAGAGGGAACTCTGTGAAACGATTGGCACGATAAATCCATATTGCCCAGATGAAGAGTTCGTAGATGGCTTCGCTATATGCCTTGAGGTAGCCCTCGAAGTCGAACACCTCACGGTCGTTGAGCACGGACATCACGCACACCTGATGCAGAGTAGGTGCATAGCACTGTAGGTTCTCGATGGCGTATGCGTAGGTATGAATGACATACGGATTGTCGAGCATGAGGGTGGAGTTGCGTGTGGTACGGTTGAGCAGATAGTCGAGGTCGGCATCAACACAGGCTATCATGTTGGCACCAAGCCCCTTGCCAAGCTGGTTCATCATAGCTACCTTCTTGCCTCGGTTGAGGTTGGTCTTGGAAGGGAGCATCACCTCGAAGTAGCGTTCCTCGTTTTCGAACTCACCAAGTATGCTTCGCCAGAAGAAGACATCGTCGTACGATTCTACGTATGCGACTATCTTCTTCCGCTTCGCCTTCTTGAGCTTGTCTGCTGCATTGAGGTAGCGCGAATTGACATATGAGGTTAGGTTTGGCATCTATCAGTCTGCTATTTCATTTACCTCTGTGACATTACCCATCCAACCATCCATGATGAGTGCTGGAGAATGTGTTGAGAGGATGATTTGTGCATTAGGGTTGAGTTCGCGGATGAGCTGGATGAGTCGCTGCTGCCACTCGATGTGGAGCGAAATCTCTGGTTCATCCATAAGGAGTGCGTATGGTTCTCCATCCTCGATAAGCACGGTGAGCAGAATGACAAGCATCTGCTTCTCGCCCGATGAGAGCTGGTATGGGGTAAGCACTTCATCGCCCTGGATGAACTGTATCTCGTTGCTCTTGCGGTCTATGTTCTTGTGGGTAGATGAGAAGAGATCGTCTATCATATCCTGGAACTGCTTCTTCGGTCCACTCACAGAGGCAGCCTTGAGCTGATCTTCTGGGTTGCCAGAGGTGAGGAGTTCGATGATGCGATTGCCGATATTTACCTGATAGTCGAGGTAACGCTTCTGGAGACGGTAAATCTGCCAGTCGAGTTCGGTGCGCACTCTTGAGTCTGCCAACTTCTCAAGAAGGTCGCTGTTGAGGAGTGGCTTGTCGAAGGAACGGATGACATCAAACTTGATGTATGTGCTGTCCTCTGGCACAAGGTGCACTCGCACATTCTGTGGTAGCTCTCGCGAGAGGAGTTCGCCGCCATCATACTGCTTGAGTCGCTTGACCGCATGGTTGATGATGGTGCTCTTGCCCACTCCGTTGATGCCACTAAGAATGTTCACATCGGGCTGCAGTTCCCACTTGATTTGTCTGCCTCCCGCCCACAGAGCATCTATCTCTATGTTCTTTATGTACTGAGCTCTTTTCATACCTCTTATATTTATTTAGGGGCAAAGATAATGCTTTTTAGTGAAAAGTGGAAAGTGAAAGGTGAAAAAATTCTTCATCTATAGCATTAAGTCCTCTGCAGAGGGGGTGAAATGGCTATTTGTAAGCGGTCGTTTGCCAAATTTACAACATTTGTGATTATTTATGGAATGTGTTTGACATTTTTATAGCAACTATTGTATTTTTATAGCATTTTGTTTGGTCAATATTATTATTCTCCTTACCTTTGCACCGTCAAAAGACAACAAGCGGTTACATTTTGACAAAACACAGACACATTATATTACACGACAAAACAAAACAACACTAAACACAAAACATTTAAGGTATGAAGAAGATTGAAGCAATTATCCGTAGGACCAAGTTTGAGGATGTGAAGGATGCACTCCTCGCTGCGGACATCGACTGGTTTGAGTACCACGACTGTCATGGTATTGGTCAGAGTCGTCAGGAACGCATCTATCGTGGTGTGGTTTACAGTACAGACATGATTGAACGAATGCACATCACCATCATCTGCCGAGACCTCTTGGTGGAAAACACAGTGAAGGTTCTGCTCGAAGCAGCGCACACTGGACAGGTGGGAGACGGACGAATCTTCGTGAGTGAAGTTTTGGACTGCTACTCTGTAAGAACTGGTGAGCATGGTGACACTGTACTGAAAGACAAGAAATAAGAGCCCCACCCCATCCCTCCCCAAAGGAGAGGGAGAAGGAAGGCAGAACACAAAATCATTTTTACTTTAACACAAACGCATTTTTATGTTACACACGATACTTGATGCTGCCCCTGCTATTGTTGAGGAGGCGGTGGACCATGTTAATGGTCTTGACACTCTTTGGGTTTTACTTGGTGCAATGCTCGTATTCTGGATGCAGCCTGGTTTTGCACTTGTCGAGGCGGGCATGACACGCTCGAAGAATACAGCAAACATTCTGATGAAGAACTTCTGCGACTTCATGGCAGGTTCGGTGCTCTTCTGGATTGTAGGTTTCTCACTTATGTATGGTGCAGACTACGGTTTCTTCGGATGGAGCGGTTTCGGATTTATCGGCGAAGACTCGAACATCCCAGCAGAAGCAACATTCATCTTCCAGACTGTGTTCTGTGCCACAACAGCAACAATCGTTTCTGGTTCGATGGCTGAACGCACAAAGTTCTCAATGTACATTGTATATTCTCTTCTCATCAGCCTCTGCATCTACCCTGTTGAAGGCCACTGGTCATGGGGAGGCGGCTGGCTCTCAGAGATGGGATTCCACGATTTCGCTGGTTCGACAGTTGTTCACCTCTGCGGTGGTGCTCTTGCCCTTGCTGGTGCAATAGTTCTCGGACCTCGTATCGGTAAATATGCTAAGGACGGTACAAGCCGTGCCATTCCTGGTCACAACCTCACTCTCGCTGCTCTCGGTGTATTCATCCTCTGGTTAGGATGGTTCGGTTTCAACCCTTGTTCTACTGTAGCGATGACAGGTTATAGCAACGCCGTTTGTGCTTCACACGTATTCGTGACAACAAACATGGCAGCAGCAGTTGGTGGTATTGCAGCACTCGTATATACTTGGGTAATAGATGGTAAACCATCACTCTCGATGGTGTGCAACGGTGTACTTGCTGGTCTCGTTGGTATCACAGCAGGATGTGACTGCGTAGATATCTGGGCAGCAGCATTGATAGGTTTGATAGTCAGCGTAGCAATGTGTTTCAGCGTAAGCTTCATTGATAAGGTCTGCAAGGTTGACGACCCAGTTGGTGCAGTTTCAGTACACGGTGTAGGTGGTCTGCTCGGTACAATTCTCACTGGTGTGTTCTGCAACTCAGAACTCGATGGTGTTGAAGCATCAGTAGGTGTTCAGACTCTCGGTGCAGTAGTCGTTGCAGCATTTGCATTCATCGTAGGTTTCATCCTCTTCGAAATCATCAAGCATACTCACGGTCTCCGCGTTGAAAAGCGCATCGAGGAAGAAGGTCTTGATATTTACGAACACGGAGAAGCTGCTTATAACTAAATAATACAACTTTCGCAAGATTCCAACTTGCGAAAGTTGAAGTGAAAAGTGAAGAGTGAAAAGTGAAAAATTCCCTACCGGGAGAGTAAGTTCTCTTGCTCACTATACTATATAGGTGAAGTGTAAACAACTCTTGCACCAGGGCGGAAGCTTATCGCGTAGCGCTTTCGAGCCCGATGAGAAAGAAATTTTTCACTCTTCACTCTTCACTTTTCACTTTCAATTATGGCTCGCATACAAATAGAATTTTAAAACAACATAAACAAAATGTGTGGAATTGCAATGATTAGGCTTCTGAAGCCTAAGGAATATTACGAAAAGAAGTACGGTCGCGGATGGGCGCTCGGCAAACTCTATCTCATGATGGAGAAGCAGCACAATCGCGGACAGGAAGGTGCCGGTATCGCCTGTGTGAAGATGCAAGAGCCAGCAGGACAGGAATATATGTTCCGTGAGAAGGCAGAAGGCAAGGATGCCATCACCAAGATTTTCGAACAAGCATACCAAAACGGTATGGACGAGGGCAGCGAGATGTACATGGGACACCTCCGCTACTCCACCACTGGAAAGGGAGGACTACAATATGTTCATCCTTTTTTGCGTCGTAACAACTGGAGAGCCAAGAACCTCTGCCTGTGTGGCAACTTCAACATGACCAACATCGACGAGGTGTTTGAAACGCTCACAAACCAAGGACAGTCGCCTCGTATCTATAGCGACTCGTACATCCTCCTCGAACTCATGGGACACAGACTCGACAGAGAGGTGGAACGCAACTTCATCGCAGCCAAGGAACAAGGACTTGAAGGAAAAGAGATAACGGAGTACATTGACAGTCATGTTGAGATTGCCAATGTACTCCGTACCACTATGCCCCATTTCGATGGTGGATATGTGATGTGCGGAATGACAGGTACTGGTGAGATGTTTGCCATGCGTGACCCTTGGGGCATTCGACCTGCTTTCTACTATCGTGACGATGAGATTGTGGCGATTGCAAGTGAGAGACCTGTGCTCCAGACTACCTTCAGCATTCAGCACACAGACATCACCGAACTGAAACCTGGTGAGGCTCTCACCATCAGCCACTCGAACGAGGTGAAGGTGGAGCAGATTATGCCTCAGAGCGAAGTTGTACTTCCTTGTTCGTTTGAGCGCATATACTTCAGTCGAGGCAACGACATAGACATCCACCACGAACGCAAACAACTGGGTGGTCAGCTCTGCGACCAAATTCTTCGTGCTTTGGAGGGCGACATAGAGAATACGGTGTTCTCGTACATTCCAAATACTGCCGAAGTGGCATACTACGGAATGATTGAAAGACTCAAGCAACTCTCGAATAATGTTCGTGCAGAGAAGATTGTGGCGAAGGACATCAAACTGCGTACCTTCATCACGGAGGGCAGCACACGAAACGACCTTGCAGCCCATGTGTATGATGTGACATACGGTGTGGTTCGACAGGGCGAGGACAACCTCGTGGTGATTGATGACAGTATTGTTCGAGGAACAACTCTCCGCGAGAGTATCATCAAGATTCTCAACAGACTCCAGCCTCGCAGCATAGTCATCGTAAGTTCTGCTCCGCAGATTCGCTACCCAGACTTCTATGGTATCGATATGAGCAACATTGGTGACTTCATCGCCTTCCAAGCTTGTATAGCTCTGCTCAAGGAGAAGGGAATGCAGAATGTTATCGACGGGGTATATATGGAATGTTTGAAGGGCGAGAAAGGTGCTTTGCAGAAACTGTACAAACCATTCTCGGCAGAACAGCTCAATGAGAAGATGGTCGAGATACTTCGTCCTGAGGGTGTCTCAACACCAATCCACCTTGTGTTCCAGACTATCGAGGGACTTCACAATGCCACTCCAAACCATCCTGGCGACTGGTACTTCACTGGCAACTACCCTACTCCAGGCGGTGCAAAACTTGCCATGAAGTCGTTCGTGGAATATTATAAGAAGAACTTTTTAAAGTAATATATATATGCAACCAAAATTCATTTTCGTAACAGGCGGTGTGGTTTCTTCACTCGGAAAGGGAATCATATCATCATCAATAGGTAAGCTGCTACAGGCACGCGGCTACCGCATCACAATCCAGAAGTTCGACCCATATATCAATATCGACCCAGGTACTCTAAACCCTTACGAACACGGTGAGTGTTATGTGACTGAGGACGGTATGGAAACCGACCTCGACCTCGGACACTACGAGCGTTTCACAGGTATTCGCACCACTCGCAACAACTCCGTTACTACTGGTCGTATCTACAAGACCGTCATCGATCGCGAACGCCGTGGCGACTACCTCGGCAAGACTATTCAGGTGGTGCCTCACATCACAGATGAGATAAAGCGCAGAATGCTCCGCAAGGAGGACCAGGACCAGTACGACTTCATCATCACTGAGGTGGGTGGTACTATCGGTGACATCGAGTCAGCTCCTTTCATGGAGGCTATTCGTCAGCTCCGTTGGGAACTCGGAAAGGATGCTGTTAGCGTTCACCTCACTTATGTTCCATACCTCAAGGCTGCAGGTGAACTCAAGACCAAACCTACTCAGCACTCGGTGAAGGAGATGCAGGGAATGGGTATCCAGCCTGATGTACTTATCCTCCGTACCGAACAGCACCTCTCGGATGGTGTTCGCAGCAAGGTTGCTTCGTTCTGTAATGTGGACCTTGAATGTGTGGTTCAGAGCGAAGACCTCCCAAGCATCTACGAAGTGCCAGTAAACATGCAGAAGCAAGGACTCGATGCAGCACTTCTCCGTAAGTTCGGCATCCCAGTAGGTGAGACTCCTGCTATGCTCCCTTGGCGACAGTTCCTTGAGAAGCAGAAGAGTGCCACTCGAATTGTTCGCATCGGTCTTGTCGGCAAGTACGACCTTCAGGATGCCTACAAGAGTATTCGCGAAAGCCTCAACCTCGCTGGTATATATAATGATGTGAAAGTGAAGTTGGAGTTCGTGAACAGCGAGAATGTCACTAAGGAGAATGTGGCAGAGAAGTTGTCCGACTTTGCAGGTGTGCTTATCTGTCCTGGCTTTGGTCAGCGTGGCATCGAAGGTAAGATTATCGCTGCGGAATATACTCGTTCAAACAATATCCCAACCTTCGGTATCTGTCTGGGTATGCAGATGATGGTCATTGAGTTTGCGCGCAATGTGCTTGGTTTTGCTGATGCTAACAGTCGAGAGATGGACGAGGCTACTCCACACAATGTTATCGACATCATGGAGGACCAGAAGAACATCACCAACATGGGCGGTACGATGCGACTTGGTGCATACGACTGCAAACTCATTGCTGGCAGCAAGGTTCAAGCGGTATATGGCAAGGAACTCATTCACGAACGCCATCGCCATCGTTATGAGTTCAACAATAAGTATAAGGATGAATACGAGAGCAAGGGCATGAAGTGTACTGGTATCAATCCTGATGCCGACCTCGTTGAGATTGTTGAGATACCAGAACACAAGTGGTATGTCGGCACTCAGTTCCACCCTGAATATGCAAGCACGGTGCTCCATCCACACCCTCTCTTCCTCGACTTCGTGAAGACCGCTGCTGAGGCAAAATAGTACATTTGTCACTCCTTTTTATATAATATACACGCAAAATGTAAGTAAATTGCTAAAATTTACTTACATTTTTATTTATTTTCTTTGGTATATAATATAAAAATGCTACCTTTGCAACCGATTTCGATAACAAAAAGCATGATGTTATCGACTTTTACATAACATAAAACAACAATAACAACACAAAATCAACAAACAGAATAAAACATTATGTGCGGAATAGTAGGTATATTTGGCATTAAGGACCAAACATCAGAGTTGCGCAAGAAGGCGCTTAAAATGTCACAGAAGATTCGTCATCGTGGACCAGACTGGTCTGGTATTTATGTAGGAAAGTCTGCTATTCTCGCTCATGAACGACTTTCAATCGTGGACCCAGAATCGGGAGGTCAGCCTCTCTTCTCGCCAGACAGAAAGCAGATACTTGCTGTGAACGGTGAGATTTACAACCATCGTGAGATTCGTCGTGAGTTCTCTACAAGCTATGAGTTCCAGACTGGTTCAGACTGCGAGGTGTTCCTTGCGCTCTATCAGGAGTATGTTGCTCCAGCACCTGAGGACAAGAAGGAGGAAGCCATCAAGAAACTCTTTGAGGCTGTGAACGGTATCTTTGCCTTTGCCCTCTACGACGAGGAGCGTGATGAGTACCTCATTGGTCGTGACCCTATTGGTGTCATTCCTTTGTACATCGGTCGTGATGCTGATGGCAAGGTGTATGTGGGCAGTGAACTCAAGGCTCTCGAAGGTTTCTGCGATGAATATGAACCATTCCTTCCTGGACATTACTACTACAGCAAGACTGGTTTGAATAAGTGGTACGACCGTGAATGGATGCACAAGATGCCAGCCGACTGTTCGGGCGAGACTGGCAAGATTGCCCAGATGTCATACAAGGAGAGTGTGGATGCCATCCACGATGCCCTTGAGGCAAGTGTGAAGCGCCAGCTCATGTCGGATGTGCCATACGGTGTGCTTCTCAGTGGTGGTCTCGACTCTTCGGTCACAAGTGCTGTGGCAGAGAAGTTTGCCAGCCATCGTATTGAGGCTGATGGCAACGAACGCGCTTGGTGGCCTCGTCTCCACTCATTTGCAGTAGGCTTGAAGGGCGCACCAGACCTTGAGAAAGCAAAGGTCGTTGCAGACTATATCGGCACTGTTCACCACGAAATCAACTATACCATTCAGGAGGGTATTGATGCCATCCGTGATGTGATATACTTCATCGAGACATACGATGTGACTACTGTCCGTGCAAGTACTCCAATGTACCTCCTCGCTCGTGTCATCAAGTCGATGGGTATCAAGATGGTACTCTCTGGCGAAGGAGCCGACGAGGTGTTCGGTGGTTACCTCTATTTCCACAAGGCACCAGATGCAAAGGAGTTCCACGAAGAGACTGTTCGCAAACTTGGCAAACTCTACCAGTACGACTGTCTTCGTGCCAACAAGAGTCTTAGTGCATGGGGTGTAGAAGGTCGTGTACCATTCCTCGACAAGGAGTTCCTCGACATAGCCATGAGTCTCAACCCAGAACACAAGATGTGTCCAGGCAAGGAGATTGAGAAGAAGGTGGTTCGTGAAGGCTTTGCCGACATGCTTCCTGAGAGCGTGGCATGGCGACAGAAGGAGCAGTTCTCCGACGGTGTAGGCTACAGTTGGATTGACACCCTTAAGCAGATTACCAGCGAAGCAGTTACAGACGAGCAGATGGCACACGCTGCAGAACGCTTCCCTATCAACACTCCTATGTGTAAGGAGGAATACTACTACCGTTCAATCTTCGAAGAACACTTCCCAAGCGAATCGGCAGCGAAGTCCGTTCCTCACGAGGCATCCGTAGCATGTTCTACAGCCAAGGCTCTCGAATGGGACGAGGCTTGGAAGAACATGAACGAACCAAGTGGTCGTGCCGTAGCAGGTGTTCACGAAAGCGCATACTAATCCGCCATTCCATACTAACTCAGCAACAGGGGGCATCAAATCGAAAATGATTTTGATGTCCCTTTCTTATGCCTCTAAACACAGACTTTTCAACTAAAAAATTTGTTAAAAGACCTTGTTCCTTTGCTCCGCACGACAAGAAACTCTACCTTTGCATCATTGAACGACACTTTTCGTTGAACAAGCCTGTATATTATATGAAAATGTATGACCTTACGCCTAAGGAAGAGGAGGTGATGGAACTCATCTGGCGACTTGGCACCTGTACTCCAAAAGATGTGCAAGCACTCTATACCAAACCAATTCCTAACATCAACACGATATCCACTTCGTTTCAGTCTCTGGAGCGAAAGGGATACCTCACGCACGAGAAGAGAGGTCGAGGCTATGTATATACTCCTGCCATAGAGAAGAAGGACTATGGAGAGAGCAAGTTCGAACATTTCATCGAGCGTTTCTTTGATGGAAGTTTCAAGAAGATAGTAAGTTCGTTTGTAAGAAGAGAAAAAATCAGCAAAGAAGAACTTCTGGCTCTTCTTAAAGAATTGGAAATGGAAAAGGACTGACACCTATGGCATTAGTATTCATAATGAAATGGGCAATAGCACTCACGCTACTATATTCACTGTATGGGTTGTTTCTTAGCAAGGAGACATTCTATACCGTGAATCGCTGTGTACTTTTGTCAATCATTGTGATAAGTGCCATACTTCCATTCATACACTTTCATACAGACCATCAAAGTGTATTGAATGGTGCTGTGGAGACCATCAGCCAGAGTCTCATCATCCGTTCCCAAGAGGTTCAAGCATCGGACACCGCATTGCCTTACACCGCATTTTTCATACTGGGCATATACACATTTGGAGTATTTTTAATGATATGCAGATATCTTAAAGCCATCATTTCCATTTATAATATAATTAGGAAGAGCAGACGAGAAGGTGACTATTATGTAAATGACTCCGTAGAGAGTCCTTTCTCTTGGTTCAATTATATCGTGATAAGTAGTAGCGACCTCATGAAAAACGGAAACACTCTACTTGCACACGAACGAGTTCATGCCCAACGCTGCCACTCTTACGATTTGCTCTTCTGCGATATCTGCTGCTGTATGCAATGGTTCAATCCCTTTATGTGGATGCTGAAAGAAGACCTCTGTGCCGTACATGAATACGAAGCCGATTATGGTGCTATCCATTGTGAAGGCATCAACTATCATGATTATCAGATGCTTTTGATAGACAAAGCAACAGAAAAGCAGATGCCACCTATTGTAAATAGCATCAATCGTGGTTCGCTAAGACACCGCCTAAAACAGATGTATCGCAAGCCATCTGCAAGGGTAGCTCTACTGAAGATTGTGTATATCATCCCACTTTCGATGTTTGTTATGTATGCTTTCGCAAGTCCTGAAACGACTCGCGAATTGAGAACCATAGTAAGCAGAGCTGAGACAAGTATGGTTGAAGCCGAGAGAGAAATCATAAACTCCTTGTCAGACGAAACAAACATCAAAGAGAATACTCTCGAAACGGCTGTTGCTGCTTCCACAGAAAACGAGAATGCCGAAACGCCCACTACTGATGAAGTAATCATCAACCCAGACACACCTCCCGTATTTGAAAATGGGATAGAGGACTTCTATGAGTATATCTACACATACAGGCACTACCCTCGCATCGCATTCGACAATGATGTCAGTGGACTTGTTGTGATTTACTTTGTTGTTGAGACCGACGGTTCGATTTCAGGGGTTGAGATTGAATCCTCAGATGCCACATCACACAATCCTGATGTTGCTCCCGAAATACTTGAATCGTGCAAGGAAGCATTTGAAAAAGAAACAATACGCATAGTAGAAACTATGCCTAAATGGAAACCCGGCACACATAACGGAACCGTTGCAAGATGTGCCTTTTCTACTGTTATAAGATTCTAATTACACACATGAAAAGAACGATTTTTACCCTTATACTCATCCTTTCGAACATCTGCGTTTCTTTTGCACAGATAGCAAAAGGCGAATGTGCAGGCACTGGAAAAATAGAATGGACACTGCATGAGGATGGCACTCTGAAATTGAATGGCAAAGGAATGATTGACAGATACGATGAAACGCCTGCCCCATGGACTCCATATAAAGAAAAGATTAAGAGAGTCGAAATGTCGGAGGGGATAATGACGGTTGGGGAATGTGCTTTCCAGAACTGCACCAACCTCCGTTCAGTGTCTTTACCAGAGACCATGCACTCCATCTCCCAATTCGCTTTCGCTGGTACTGGCCTGGATAGCATTACCATTCCAAACTATACAATAGGTATCTCAGCCAGTGCATTTCGTGATTGCCGCAACCTAAAGAAGGTGGTACTGCCAGTCACCCTTCGCGAGATAAAACGAGAAACCTTTTGCGGCTGCACTTCTCTCCGTGAAATAGAAATACCTTTGACTGTAAGCGAAATAGGTTCTAATGCATTCAAGGGATGTTCGAGCCTAACACACATTGAAATATCAGCACTCACGAAAGTAGGATATGATGCATTTCAAGGATGCACAAAACTGAAAGGAGGCCCTACAATAGTGCCATATACGAAACAACCATCCGACTCCGTGCGTTTCTCTGGCACATGCGGAAAGGATGGGGATAATGTGAAGTGGACTCTCACCTACGATGGCACAATGACATTGAGCGGAAAAGGTGAATGTGCAGACTATGCCTTTATCAACACCTCACCTTGGGGACTATACAAGGATGACATAGTGTATCTCATCATAGAAGAGGGCATAGAAAGTGTTGGAGCATTCATGTTCAATAGCTGTGATTATCTGACATCCGTTTCACTGCCCCACTCCCTGAAACACATCAAGGAATACGGATTTGGTAATTGCTCAAGGCTCTTTGTAATTGACCTCCCCGATGGTGTGGTCAGCTTGGGACGCTCATGCTTTACTCACGCAAAGATAAAAAGTCTCACGCTGCCAAACTCTATAAAAAGATGGGCTGACAGTTTCGCAGGATGTGACAAATTGGAAAGTGTCACATTGCCAGCGGACATCACATACATACCTCCCTTTGCCTTCTCACATTGCAAGAACCTAAAGTCTATCCGCATCCCAGACAGCGTGCAGTACATAGGAGAAAAGGCATTCTGGCACTGCAGTTCGCTGGAGACGGTTTCCGTTCGTGAGTCTCTTGAACATATTGGTCCGAAAGCATTCGAAGGATGCACAAAACTAAATGAAGAAAGATTAAAACAATACTAATACACTTATAATCATGAAGAAACTTATATTTCTCTTATCTACCCTGTTGGTATGCATCAGTACCTATGCCGACAAAGTAAAGTTTACTGTAACTGGTACAGCACCAAAGGAAGTCACAGAACTCGAAGTGAGGAACCTTAACACGGATGATATTGGTGGAACCATCATCGCTACCATCCGTGTGAAGGATGGACACTTCACATACAAAGGCACTCTGCTAGACAACACTTTCCTCCAGTTCAGAACAAAGAGCGGCAGATGGAATGTCGTAGTGACAGACGGTGAGAACATAACCCTCGACATGATTCACGATACCGCATCAGGCACTCCCCTCACCGAGAAACTCTTTGCCGAAGCACACAAGATTGGAGCCAAAGGAAATGGTTTTGAACCAGCTCGCCTCGAACAGATATACAAGGCTGTAGAGGAGAACAAAGACAACTGTCTGCCAGCATACTTTATCGGCTACAACCTTGACTATCTGCCATACGAGAAACTCGTAGAATTTGAACAGACAGGTGATGCCTATACCAAATGCCCTATGTTCCAGATGACTCGTGCACGCATAGCTCGACAAAAGGCTATTCTCGACCTTGTTGGAACTAAGTTCAGAGACTTCGCCGCAAAGAGTGGCAACGGTAAGGCACACCGACTATCAGAATATGTAGGTCAAGGAAAATACACACTCGTGTCCCTGTGGAGCAGACGATTTGCAGCAAATGCTCAAGACATCCCACAGTTCAAGGAAT
This sequence comes from uncultured Prevotellaceae bacterium, assembly GCA_937893145.1. Taxonomy (GTDB): domain Bacteria; phylum Bacteroidota; class Bacteroidia; order Bacteroidales; family Bacteroidaceae; genus Minthosoma. The sequence continues at coordinate 41,606 of CALBJW010000112.1, forward strand.
GCTACAACAAATACAAATCTCAAGGTTTCGACATTGTAAGCATCGCCTTCGAACGCACTCGAACCGACTGGATCACTGGAGTGTCACAATACAACATGGCATGGACCCAACTCTACGAAGAACTCCCCTCAAGCACAAAGCTACTGGAAGACATACGCAAGAAATACTGCAAATCCATCAACCTCCCTTGGAACTTCCTCTGCGACCCCGAAGGCACCATCATTGCCGTCAGCATGACACCCCAAAACCTGAAAGACAAACTCTCAGAAGTATTTGGAAAATAAATACAAAAAAGCTAATAAGACATATTCATCTTATTAGCTTTTTATTATACTAAAAATTAGTATTCTTCTTCGTCCCACAAGAAATCTTCTTTTGAAGGGTAGTCAGGCCAGATGTCTTCGATGGATTCGTAGATGTCGCCTTCGTCCTCTATTTCTTCAAGGTTTTCGATGACTTCGAGTGGAGCACCTGAACGGGTTGCGTAGTCGATGAGTTCTTCTTTTGTTGCTGGCCATGGAGCATCTTCGAGCTTGGTGGCCAATTCTAATGTCCAATACATTTATTTTGATAAAGTTATGAGTTATAAATTATAAGTTGTAAACGAGATAGTGTCGAGCGAAAGAGTGCATTAGACTCTATACCCTTGACCTTAAAAAGTGCGCAAAAGTACGACTTATTTTTCTCTTCTCCAAATAATTTCGGGATGATTTTCGTCGAAATTAAGTTTTCGTGCCAAGATGAAGAGATAATCGCTCAATCTGTTGATGTAGGCTGTCACATTCTCATCTACTTCGGCTCCGCACTCTACGAGTCGGAGGATGCAGCGTTCTGCTCGACGACACACACAGCGGCACACATGGCACACGGCTGCTGCTCGGCATCCACCTGGGAGGATGAAGAGTTTGATAGGAGGAAGGATGGTGTCGATATGGTCTATCTCTGTCTCTATGGCTGCTACCATCTCGGGGGTGACGATATTGCCTGTGCGAACCTCTCGCTGAGAATTGTCGGTAGCGAGATAGCCGCCCACGACAAAGAGTTTGCCCTGCACATCGGTGAGGAAGGAAATGTCTCGTTGGTCGGTACAGTATGTAATGAGCAAGCCGAGCTGGGAGTTGAGTTCATCTACTGTGCCATAGCTCTCGAGACGGTCGCAGCACTTGCTCACTCGCTGACCACCTACGAGGGAGGTCTGTCCGCGGTCGCCTGTTTTGGTGTATATCTTCATGTGATTATGATTTGTATGTTTTGAGTGTTTTTGTTACAGGATATAATTTTGTTTCACCCTCTTCCTGTCGAACGAGACTACACCTCGATGGATGAGGTCGAAGGTGACTGTGGCACGCTGGTCGTGCAAGATGTGCGACCACAGCGGAGCATTGTTGTCGTCGATATGTTCGAGAAGAAGGATGGTGTCGTTCGTGGCAGAGGATGCCACTCGGTCATACTGCTTTTCTGCATCGGTGTCAAGCACGATGAGGTGGGTGCGGAAACGGTTCTTTATGCGCCATAGCTGGCGGTCCGACTCCTTGCGAATGCCTTGTTCTTCGTAGGCGTAGTACTGGTATCGCCTTTCGAAAAACACATCTCGCACCAGTTCGTATGCCCACGGCGACTGCACTCCATATCCTAATCTGTGGCGCAGACGCTGGGGGTAACTCATTATTATATATAAGGTGCGGGCAATATTCATTCTTGTTTCATTTTGCTGACAAATTTACACAAAATAATTGGCATGGCGAAGAAAAAAGGCATTTCTTGCAGTTTTTGTTTGAAATGAAACAAAGAATTACTACCTTTGGAGCGAAATATCAACACATATTTTATAAAATACACATTATGAAAAAACTAAACCTAATTATTTCCGCTGCCATACTTTCCTTGAGCACAAGTGTGGTAAAGGCTCAGGCTCCAACGGGTGCAGACTATATGCAAGCCTTCAAGAAGGCGAACTGTACCATTGCATTCGACGTTAACGCTGAGGGTGAACCTTTCCGCGTGAAGTGGGGTATGGACACAGCATGGGACTGGGACTTCAACGTCTATCGTGGTGTAGCACACATGGGCGACACTCCTTTTGAGACTGGACGTATCTCGTTCCAGCCTAACGACCTTGTGATAGACAATGGTGATGGCACATACACACTGACTGCTGCACAGCAGAGGGCTTTGCTCTCTCGTATCAACCACATCAAGTTGACAGGCACTAAGGAAGTAAACATCAACTGCGACCACGAAGCCCTGAACAACAGAGACGGTCTCGCCCACTACCAGGGCAAACCTGAAGAATGGTACAAACTCATAAAGGCAAGTGTGCTGTACACTCAGAAGCAAGGACTGAAGGTGGTGAGTGTGTCGCCTTTCAACGAAGCAGACTACACAAACTGGAACCAGTACAAAGGCACTGAGTCGAACGGTATGAAGGACTTCCTCGCCATTGCAAAACTCATCAAGGCAGACCCATTCTTTGATGGCATCAGAGTGTGTGGTGGAAACACCTTGAACTGTGACCGCGCCCTCCCTTGGTACAACTACCTCAAGGAGTACATCGACGAGGGTAACACACACCAGTTGGCAGGTTCGTTTAATACCTATGCAACATTTTTCGCTACTGTGAAGGCAGACGGCAAGGTAGGTTCTGCTGATGAGTTGCACAATGTTGGTGAAGCTATCGTTGGTGCTAACTACGGTATGACAAACGGTATTTGGTGGGGCTACGACTCGAAGGCTCGTGGTCAGTTCATGATTGACTCGAACGAAGGTGTTCGACTTGGTTATGGAGAAAACAGAAGCCAGTGGACCGATGGTGCTGTGTATCGTAACGAAAGAACTGGTGAGGTTCACGGTTATTTCGGTTCAAGCGAACGTCAGGCAAACAACTCATCTATCTCGTATGTCAGCACATCAAGAGATGTATTCTTCAACGGTTACGGTCCTACTCGTATGTTTGTGTACGACATTCCTGGTGGTTCGGGCTACCAGAACGGACAGATTAACGCAGAACGCTTGTTCGACATCACTTGGGGCGAGGATGTTGCTCCTGGTGTAATCGATGGCACATACCAAATCATGAATGCCAACAACAAGTATCTCCTTACGATGAACGGTTCAAGCGACATCACTTGTAAGAGTCGTGTGACATCTGGAACAACACAGCAGTGGAAGGTTTATCCTATATATAAAGAAGGTAAGCCTGCTAACGGTGCAGATGGCGACGTTTCATATTGGTGCATGGACAACGCAGGACAGACAAGTGCTCACCTCAACTCCGTTCTGGACTGGGGCAAGATAAGGGACATCTTCACTAATGGTTCAAGAGTCATTACATACTCCAATAGCAGTCACCCAATGGAGGAGCAGTGGTACTTGAAGTATGCAAAGGACGGATATTTCTTCATCGTGAACCGACTCACAAATAAGTATCTGTATTGTGCAGGCACTTCATCGGGAGCACTCATCAACAGCAAGCCAGCACCTACAGCCAGCACTGCACCTACTGACTTGAAGAAGTACATGTGGCGCTTCATGCCTACTAATGCAAAGGCTGAAATAATTGCACCAGATGCTCCAACAAATCTCATTGCTAAGCAGCGCACAGCAAGTATCGAACTCACATGGAATGCTTCTACAGCAACTGATGTTGCCTCATATACTGTAATCCGTGGTGAGGTGATTGGTGAAGTTGATGATAGCACAAAAACTATCGAATGGAACACAATAGGCAGAAATATTGAAGGCACTACATTCCACGACAACACAGCACTCCCTGGTCATGAGTACTCATACAAGGTGAAGGCTGTGGATCTCTCGGGCAACCGTTCTGATGACAGTGAGATTATTGAGGCTCAAACCCTCAACGAGAAGGCTATGCTCTGTCAGATTCAGTTTGATGATACTCTCAGCGACAACACAGCAAACAGAATCGATGCTAAGGTGTATGGTAATGCCACTTTCTCAAGCACCACTACATTGTACAAGTCGGGAACAAAGAGCCTCAGCATGAATGGTTCTCAGTATGCTCTCATCCCTAATGGAGTGGCAGCACAGGAAGAGATGACTATCGCCATGTGGGTTCGTTGGGGAACAAAGAGCAACTGGCAGCGTATTTTCGACTTCGGAAGTGGCGAGAACAAGTATATGTTCTTCACTCCATCAAATGGCTCACAGATGCGTTTCGTGATGAAGAACGGTGGTGAGGAAGAGATTCTCACAACAGGCAAGTCTTTTGCTTCTTTGTCATGGCACCATCTTGCTATCACTATCAAACCTATCGAGAACGGAAAGGTACAAGCTATCCTCTACATCGACGGTGTGAACTCGGCAGAAACAAACGACTTCACTATCCTACCATCCGACATCAAGCCAGGTCTCTGCTACCTTGGTCGTAGCCAGTTTGATGGTGACCCTCTCTTCAATGGTCGTATCGATGACTTCCGTATCTACAACTACGCTCTCACAGCTGAGGAACTTGCTACCGTGATGGAAGACCTTGAAAGCGTGTCGAAGGATGTTGTTGACAGTTTCGTCGAGACTACTCCTACAAGCATCAATGGCATCGAAACAAGCCACAGCGGTTCTGCAGTATATGACCTCTCAGGACGCAAGATTAGCAATACTGCCAAGGGCATCGTTATTGACAACGGAAAGAAGATAATGAAATAAGGTCCAACTGTTGAATACAAAAAACGAGCATAGCAATAAACTAATGCTCATAACAACATAAACAAAAGAAAGCTGCTACCCGATGTGGATAGCAGCTTTCTTTTGTTTATGTATGTAATGATTTACTTGAAGTCACCAACGATGATAACGCAACGGTTCTTGTCGTTCTCCTCGAATGGCTGAACCTTGTCACCGTATGAGTTAACTGTCATCTGGCTTGCAGGAACACCGTTCTTCTTGAGGAGGTCAGAAACTGCCTGAGCACGGCGGAGAGCATAACCAACATTAATCTTAGGATTACCAGTGCCCTTGTCTGCATAACCAGAAACTGTAATCTTACCTTCTGGATACTTCTTAGACCATGCAACAACCTTAGCGATGATGTCATCTGGGTTAGGGTTATTCTCACGGATTGGGTAGAAGATAACTTCCTTGATTGGTTCTTTAACCTCAACTACTGGAGCAGGTTCTGGAGCAACTACTGGTTCTGGTTCTACAACCTCAACTACTGGAGCAGGTTCTGGTTCTACAACTACTGGAGTTGGTTCTGCAACATGCTTGCAAGGAGCCTTGAAACCGAACTTGTAAGTAAGAGAGAGCTGTGCTGTGAGCATCCAGTCGTCTGAGTTGTTGTACTTAGAGTTGAAACGGTCATCGAGAGAATTAACATCAGCCTCAAGACCTACAGCCCAATGCTTAGCAATATTGTAGTCAACGAGGATACCAGCACGGATGTTGTGGTTGAGGAGGCTCTTGCGAGGTGTCTGGTTAGGACCCCATGCATTTGAGATGTCTTCGATACCTGCTGGACGGCAACCCTCAAACTGACTGTTGTCCCAAGCATAGTTAAGACCAAGACCACCTACGAAGTAAACATCAACTGGACGATGTACGTTCTTCTTGAAGATGTTGAGGATATTTACAAGTACGTCAGCATCTGTAGTAATGTACTTGAACTTGTAGTTGTCAGATATGGTAGCAAATCCGTTGTTTGTCTCATAGCCATTGAAGTGGAGACGAGCCCCAACGATTGGAGTGAACATACGACCAACACCAAGGCTGAAAGTTGGATTAATCTGGCTACCTGGAGAGAACACCTTGTTGATACCACCCTGAACCTGGATGAAATTGTAAGGGTAAGGTTTGTAACCAAGCTGTTCTGCCTCACATGAAGAACCACAGCACTGTGCCTTCATGCCGATGCTGCTGACCATTGCCAAAGCAGCAACAATAAGAGTCTTAGAAAAACGCATAGTTGATTTGTTATTAGATATTGTTTGTTATGATTTTCAATTCTACCAAATAATATTTGGGGCAAAATTAACTATTTTTTATGATTTATACCAATAATTCTCAAAAAAAAACATACTTTTGCAAATCAAATGAGCAAAAACACTACTTTTGACATCAAAATGTGTATTTGCCATTATTTAATAATCTTAATTAATTTATCAAAAATGAAAAAACTATTACTCTTATCAGCCCTCGCTTTTTGTTCTGCTGCTAATGCACAAGTGACTCCAAGAGTACAGCCAGAAGAACCTGTAAATGGCAAAAGCTATATCTTGGTAAATAAGGCACAGACTGCAGAGCAGTACACTTCTCGCACTAGTTGGGACGGTGCTTTCTACTTCCTCGGAGAAGAAGCATCCAACTATGCCAACCATGCTCTGACTGCCGTTGCTAACGAAGACGGCTCTTGGTATTTCACTCTTCCAAATCCAGAAGAACCTGAAACACCTGTTTATTTCTATGTTCCTTACGGTTCACCAAATGCTAACACAGGTCTCGAACCAGCACAGTGGTTCCTTGACAAGAAGGCAGATGGTTTCTACAACCTCATACTCGGTGAAGGCAACAATGCCGCTGCTACTGCATTGAGCGACTTCACTCCTACAAAGGACCTCCGTCTCCACCTCAACAATGGTAGCCAGTACTTCGTGGCAACATATTTCGCAGGACCTTGGTACCCTGACTGTGTTGGTGGTGTAACAGAGAATGAAGACGAATCAACTGGTGATGTGTTCTTCGCAGCAAACGACTCAACATCATTCTGCTGGGGCTTCGTTTCTGTTGACCGCATTCCAGACTACTATCAGGACCTTAAGTCGGTTGCTACAATCAACAACTACTACAACAGATATTGCAACATTGAAGACTATGAAGAAGGTTTCCTCGCTTCATACAATGCTTGTAAGGAGATATACGAATCTTCAGAATACACTATTGACGATGCAGAAATCATCAATGCCATGATCAACGGCAAGATTGCCCTCTTCAACGAAATCGAAAGTGCTATTACTCTCAACATTGATGACGATGCAGCTCTCAACGCAGCTATCGCTAATGCAAAGGCTGCTTTCGACAAGGCTGTTACTGCTGTAGAAGTTGAAACTGCCACTAAGACATTGAAGGATGCCGCAGCAGCATACTCAATGGGTACTGGCGATGTGACAGCATTCGGTACAAATATGTCGTTCGAAGACCTTAGTGCTCAGGGTGGTGCAGAGACTTCAAACATTGCTGGTACTCCTACAGGCTGGAACATCTTCATCAATGGTACTCAGGTATTTACTGCTGATGATGTAAAGGCTCAGGGGTTCAGTGCATGGCACGGTGTGAACTCCGACTCTGAAGGTGAAATCAAGGATGGTGCACAGTCATTCGGTATCTGGAACGGTTCTATTCCTTCTTTTGAACTTTCACAGACAATCGCTGGTCTTGAGAACGGTACTTACGAGATTACAGCTGGTCTTATGGCTGGTAGCAATGGTAATGGTAGCCGACTCACTACTCAGCGCATCTTCGGTAACCTCAACGCTACTTACTATGCTTCTGAGTTCGACTATGATCTCTCACAACTCGACAAGAGCGAGGTGCCAGCATTTGCAGGAAACGAAATCATCACTACAGATAGAGAGATGCGTCCTGTAACTGTTAAGGCATTCGTTTATGACGGTACACTCACATTCGGTGTTCGTACTGATGGCAATATCCTCGCTGCTAACCGTACTACTTCTAACGGTGCTGGTGGTGATGGTTGGTTCAAGGTGGACAACTTCAAGATTATGAGTAAGGGATATGTTCCTGAAGATGGTGTTGCTATCTATGAATACTTCAACAATCAGGTTGGTGAATTTGCTACTGAGCAGATGGCTACTTCTGTAAAGGAAGCTCTCGAAAATGCTGCTGGTGCAAACATCGACGAGAACAGTTCGCTTGATGAAATCGTTGCTGCTATCAATACAGCTAAGGAACTCGTTGTTACTGCAGGCGAATCTGTAAATGCCTATAGAAAACTTCGTGATGCAATCGACAGCCACTACGCTTCATTCGAGCAGTACCAGAACAAGCTTGGTGCTGGTGACTATCAGGATGTTATCATGGAAGCAGAAAACACTTACTCTGATGGTTCTGCACAGACTGTAGAGGAAGTTATGGCAGTAATCGCAGAACTCGACCAGGCTCTTCAGGATTGCATCCAGTCTGATGAAATTAAAGAAGGTGCGGACCTTACTGAATACATCACTAACCCTTCATTCGAAGACCTCTCAAGCCAGAACGGTGCTTCTTCAGGTGGTGTTGCTCCTGCTCCTAAGGGATGGAACATCTATGTTGAAGGCGAACTCTGCAACACTGTTGCTGAACTCAACAAGGCTGGTGTAACTAACTGGTGTGCTATCAACGAAGGTGACGGTATCGACGTTACAAATACTCAGGGCGAACAGGTTTACACTCAATATACTGATGGTAATCACCTTTGGGGTCTCTGGTCTGGTGCTGTTCCTGCATTCGAACTTTCACAGACTATCAAGGGTCTCCCAGCAGGTTCTTATACTCTTACAGCTGACATCGTAGTACAGAACGACTGGGCTGGTATGAACCTCGGTATGCAGCGTCTCTTCGCTAACGACTATGTTACTATGTTCGGTGCAGAAGATGACTACATGCAGAACTTCGATGATGAACTCTACGAGACATTCCCAGAGGACGTTCTCAACGCTGCTAAGATTGATGCCGCAACTCCAGATGCTGACTTCAAGCACCTCAACTATGCTGGCAACTACTCATACGAAAGCTACGAAGCTTCAAGTGCTCCTTACACTACTACAGTACAGCTCGGTCTTCCAGAGACAGGCGACATCACATTCGGTGTTCGTTCAAGCCGTGTTACTGCTGCTGATGGTCAGCTCTCAAGCCAGGCTTCTCTCGGTTGGATTAAGGTTGATAACTTCCGTCTCACTTACGATTCAGTAGAGGTTCCTGCTGGTGCTGAAGTAACTGGTATCAACAATGTAATCGAAAGCAACAAGGCTACTGCTGTTAGCTTCTATTCTGTCAATGGTGTTCGTCTCTCTGCTCCACAGAAGGGTATAAACATCGTTAAGATGGCAAACGGCACAGTTTCTAAGGTACTTGTTAAGTAAATCATTTGCACATTAAATTAAAAAGGAGTAACTTTGCAGCATAATCGCAAAGTTACTCCTTTTTTATGTACAAGATATTAAAGACAATAAGTGATACTCTGTCGGGTAAGGCATCCATCTTCATCATTCTTACCGCCATCATCACATACATACACCCAGAACTATTTGTATGGGTGAAGGGCAATACACAGACCGTAATACTCGGCATCATTATGCTCACTATGGGACTGACTCTCACTCCCAACGACTTCAAACTCCTTGCAAAGCGTCCTCTCGACATCTTGATAGGAACATGTGCACAGTTTACCATTATGCCTCTTGTGGCATTCACCCTCACCTGGCTCTTTAGCCTCGTTCCTGCCTTTGCACCTTATTCTACAGCAATGGCGATAGGCATCATCCTTGTGGGATGTTGTCCAGGTGGTGTGTCGAGCAACATTATGTCGTTCCTCTGCAAGGGTGATGTGGCATATAGCGTCGGAATGACTTGTGCAAGCACTCTTCTCGCTCCAATCCTCACCCCACTGCTCGTACTTTGGCTTGCAGGAGAGAAAGTTGATGTAGATACCATCGGAATGCTCCAGCATATTCTTATTGTCACCATCATTCCTATCGCCGTCGGTTTCGGACTTAATGTATGGCTTGGACACAAGAAGGTGTTCAAGAAGATACAGAGTTGTATGCCTGGAGTGTCAGTTCTCAGTCTTGCTTGCATCGTGGGAGGAGTGGTGACTACAGTTCACGAGCCACTTTCGGAAAATGGATTCTTCCTCTTCGCACTTACCTTCGGAATGGTATTCTGCCACAATACCATTGGTTATATACTCGGCTACACTATCGGCAGACTTGCCAACTTCAGCACAGCGAAGAAGCGTACCATCAGTATCGAGGTGGGAATGCAGAATGCAGGACTCGGCACCAATCTCGCTATGACATTCTTCGTGGCTACCAACCCAATGGCAGTCGTTCCTTGTGCCATCAGTTGTGCTTGGCACTCTATCAGCGGAACAATATTAGCTAACATCTTTGCAGCAAAAGACAAAAAATAGACTCTATGGTACTCAACTACATCTGGATATTCTTCTTTCTTGCAGCCGCTGTCTGTGCTGTCATTCAATGCCTCTTTATGGGCAATGTGAATGTCTTTTCAGACATCATCGACTCTACATTCGATAGTTCAAAGACAGCCTTTGAGATAAGTCTCGGACTCACTGGTGTGCTTTCGCTCTGGATGGGCGTTATGAAGATTGGTGAGAAAGGAGGAATGGTAAACATTCTTTCAAGGGCTTTGTCGCCTGTGTTCACCCGTCTTTTCCCAGACATTCCAAAGGGGCATCCTGCTACAGGACACATCTTTATGAACATCGCAGCCAATATGCTTGGACTCGACAACGCAGCCACACCTCTCGGACTGAAGGCAATGGAGTCGATGCAGGAACTGAACACCAAGAAGGACACTGCTACAAATCCGATGATTATGTTCCTTGTGCTCAACACCTCAGGACTCACACTCATCCCTGTGAGCATCATGGTCTATAGAGCACAGCTCGGTGCAGCACAACCTACAGACATCTTCATCCCGATACTTCTCGCAACATTTGTTGCCACTCTCGTGGGTATTATCATCACAAGCATTTATCAGAAGATAAACCTCCTTCAACCAGTTCTTCTTGCTACTCTCGGAGGACTTTGCACCATCGTGGCAGGCATCATCTGGGGATTCAGCAAGATGGACAAGGACACTATGGACTTGGTGGGAAGTGTTGCAGCCAACCTCATCCTCTTCTTCATCATCATCTGCTTTATCCTTGCAGGAGTGAAGAACAAGATAAATGTATATGATGCCTTTATCGAAGGAGCAAAGGACGGATTCCAGACAGCAGTTCGTGTCATTCCGTATCTTGTTGCCATACTCGTTGCTATCGGTGTGTTCCGTGCAAGTGGAGCAATGGACATCCTTATGGATGGCATCAATGGATTGTTCTCCCTTTGTGGTGTGAACACCGACTTCGTGAATGCACTGCCTACCGCCATAATGAAACCTCTCTCAGGTAGTGGTGCTCGTGGTATGATGGTCGATACGATGACAACATACGGTGCAGATAGCTTCGCAGGGCGTCTCTCTTGTATCTTCCAGGGAAGTACAGACACCACATTCTATATCCTTGCAGTCTATTTTGGTTCGATTGGAGTGAAGAACACTCGCCACGCAGTCACTTGCGGTCTTCTTGCCGACCTCGCAGGAGTCATCGCAGCCATCGCAATCGCTTACATGTTTTTTGGATGAGAATAATTGGTAAAGACATATCCGGCAAGGCTCCTGCTGTTGCTACTATCGGTTCCTTTGATGGCGTTCATCAAGGGCACAGATTTGTGGTAAACCAGGTGATGCAGCAGGCAGAGAAGCGTGGTCTTGCTTCTTTGGTCGTAACCTTCTCCAATCATCCGCTGAAGGTACTTCGTCCTGACTTCCAACCACAACTTCTCACCTTAGCAGAAGAGAAGGTTGAACTCCTGCGGCAGACAGGAGTTGACAACATCGCCATCCTCGACTTCACTAAGGAACTCTCCTTGCTCACGGCTCGTGAATTTATGCAGAAGATACTGAAGGAGCAACTCCGTGTCGAGGTCCTCATCATCGGTTATGACAATCACTTCGGCCACGACCACAAGTCGTTTGAGGACTATGTGGAGTATGGCAGGGAATTAGGTATTACCGTCTTGCAGAGCGCAGAACTCGATTTTAATTTCAAAGCCTCATCCACCGTAGTTCGCAATGCCCTCAATCAGGGCGACATCACTACAGCAAACCAAGTGCTTGGCTACTCATACCGTATAAGGGGCAAGGTGGTGAATGGATTCCACGTTGGCAGAAAGATTGGTTTTCCTACAGCAAATGTAAATGTCCCTTCCGACAAACTCATCCCTATGAACGGAGTTTACTGCGTTAAGGCACTCGACCACATCGGCATGATGAACATAGGATACCGCCCTACCCTCGACAATGGTCCACAGCGTTCTCTCGAAGTCCACCTTCTCGACTTCGAAGGCGACCTCTACGGCGATGAGATAACAATCGAGTTCATTAAGTTCCTACGACCAGAACAGAAGTTTGAAACTATTGAAGAACTCATCAAGCAACTCGAAACAGACAAAATAGAATGCCGGAAGTACTGCTAAGCAATACCTCCGGCATCCTTTTTATATATAGAAATACTTATGAGCATAAAAAAGGGTAACCGCCGTTACCCAACCTTTTGTTAACCTTAAATCTAATACTATGAAAAACACGATGCAAAGGTACGACTTTTCGGAAACAAGTCAAGATATAGATAGAAAAAAGTCACGAAAATCATAATTTCCGTGACATATATCAATGTTTGTTTTCGTTAACATAGACAAATCAAACTAATTTGCAGTGAAGCTCGTTACATTTGTTGTGCCCTTTGCTGTGCTGCCAATGTAGAGTCCTGCTTGCCCAGAACCACCTCCAACAACGGTTTTCGCATCGGTTGGCTTTGTGGTGCTGTACTTGATGGTGTATGTCGAACCCTTCTTCATTCCTGGTGCTGTGAATAGGGCTAAGGTGCTACTGCAAGAGACAGGGAAACTATAAGTTACCATGTTGTTGCCCTCCGCATCGGCAAGGGTATAATATCTGCCTGTAGAATAACTGATGGAGGATGTCACGAACTTATATCCTTGGTAGGCAATGCTGATGGTGCTGCTCGACGAACCGCCACCTTGTGCTCCACCCCCAGAGATTGCTATGCCAGAACCCTTGATTTGTATGTAGGAATTATTATCGCAGTCGAGACCTTCCTCTGGACTTCCCTTCGTGGTGAAGGCAAACACATTGCCGTTGCCGATGGTGATGGCTCCAGTTCTGCCAGCATTCGAATCGACTGCATCATTGCCATATCCGTAGCATACGGTGTTGCCTCCGTTGAAATATATGTTACCCTTCGAGTTGATACAATCGTCATAGCACTTGAAGTAGTGGTTGCCACCTTCTATATATATTGCCGTCTTGGACTCAAGCCCTTCAGCCCCCGATGTGCTGGTACTGATATTCAGTTCACCACCATAGACTGTAGCGACGCCTTGTGCCTTGATAGCCTTAGAAGAAGAACCTGAACCTGCACTTGAACCACCAGGACCGCCGCCACCACCTGGGCGACCTCCCCAGCCTCCACCCCAGCCACCAGTAGAGCCACCAGTAGAACTGCCTGTAGTGAGTTTTGCTCCCGTAGTAGTGATAGTTAGTTTCGGACCATTGCCGCCCTCAGTTCCTATAGTCAATGTGCCATTACTCTTGATGCCCTTCGCCCCCTTGCCCGATGCAGAGATGCTGATAGTTCCTGCAAGAACTCTGACATCCACATCTGACTTAATCGCCTTGCAAGTATCGCTTGGAACGGTAATGTCAAGCGAACATCCTTCCGCTTGGTCTATAACCACAGGACCTTCGCAGTCTATGCCATCACCCTTAGGAGAAAGAGTAATCACACCACCTTCTATACCAATCGAATCGTTCGCATGGATGGCATCCTTAGCAGAAGTGATGTTGAGAGTAGAATTCTCCACAATAACATAATCGTCCGAACAAAGCCCATGCTTGCAGTTACCGATGATGTTGAGTTCACCTGCACCCTTCACGATAATCTGTCCTTCGCTGAACACACAACCCTTCTGGTCTTCTGCGCTATCTGCATACTTTGCACCATCTGTCAAAGTATTCACATAGCCCTTCTGAGCTTTGAGTTCCATCTTCTTGCCTGTCTGACTGTTGATAACAGGTCCATTAGGATTGGTAAGTGCAAGTCCCTTCAAGGTGAGTTGGTATTTCTTGTCCGAATAAATCTTCAGACTGCCAGCATTGCTCGTTCCATCAAGTACGTACTCTATTTCATCAGCAGTAGTCGAAGTTACTACCACATCAGCACCAGTAGCATCTACCTTCACACCGCTCTGCTCGTATGGATTCACAACGGCAACTTCTGTTCCGTTCCAAGTGATTTTAACCTCTGTCCCTTCTGGAACATCAGGTTCCGTTACCACTTTCTCAACGAATGTCACTTCCTTTAATTGAGAGGCATTCACACTTTCCACAAGCGAACCATCGTAAACCACCTTCAGCACCGAGTCTGCTTCAAAGTAAATACTGTCAATCCTGTCAACATAATATTCGGTTTGTGTGCCGTCCCTCTTTTCTACTACTGCAACAAACATGCGTTTCACTTCATCAGCAAAACACAATAAAACCGCCATCATAAGTGCAGTTACAAACAAACATCGTTTCATACAATTATAGTTGGATAATAGTTATATTATATTGATTTGATGGATAAAACAACCAAAAGTTTAAATTGCGTTACAATTATAAATGGTTTATAATATGGATTTCGATTAAAATTCGTACCTTCGCACCCACTATATATTTATCCCCTCCCAACTTATAACTTATAATTTATAACTTTTTCTCCAGAAAACCATGATAGAAATATTAGGAATACTCGTTTCTCTCGACCTCTTCAAGGTGATGTTCTGCTGCGACCTCAGCAAGTGTCACGGAGCCTGCTGCGTAGAAGGCGATGCAGGAGCACCAGTGAAAATAGACGAAGTGGCAGAACTGGAAGAAGCATACGAAGTGGTTAAGGACGAACTGCCCCGTGCAGCACAAGAGATAATAGAAAATGAAGGTGTGGTCTATCCCGACCGTGATGGCGAACTTGTCACACAGATCATCAACGGCAAGGACTGCGTGTTCGTGAAGTATGACAACATCTCGCTCGATGGCGGCAAGACTCGTGGTCCTCGCTGTGCCCTCTGTGCCATCGATGGAGCATTCCGTCAGGGCAAGTTCCACTGGCAGAAACCAATCTCCTGTGCCCTATACCCTGTTCGTCTCGTGAAGATAGGCGACACTGTAGGAGTCAACGTACACAAGTGGGATGTCTGTGAACCAGCACGTCAACTCGGAAAGAAAATGCAAATCCCCGTTTATCGTTTCCTCAAGGAACCACTCATTCAGCGCTTCGGCAAGGAGTGGTACGACGAGGTCTGCGTAGCAGCCGAAGAACTCAAGAAGGCTGGATATTTGGATTGAACCAAATATCCAGCCTTCTTCATTTACACATAATTTAAGATCGCTCTACTTGAATTATTTATTCATCACCTTTACAACTCTGCCGTCGCTCTGCCTGATGATGTTGATACCCTTAGTTGGCTTGTCCAATCGGAATCCCGAAAGTGAGTATATTTGTTCTGGCTGATTGTTTGTGACCGACTCGATAGCATCTGCCTCTGGCTCATAGTAGGTAAGTGTGGCATTACGCCAAATAATCCAGTTTTCAGGCGAACGAGAAGGACAATGAATGCCTATGAGCAATTCGCCCGACTCATCCACATAAGTGCATATATCGTTCATATAACAGCCATCATTGAAAGTGATACGAGACTCTTCCATCGTATTTGGGTATAAAGAAGAGTAGCGGTCTGAAGCCCAAGTAGCCATTTGAGTCAAATAATTGTTGGCATAGATGAATGCTGTGCCGAGGTTGTAACCCATATCGTCCATCCTTGCACATATTGAAGGAGACGCTGCACGCTGGAATCCCTGTATGCTGAACTTGTAGATACCAGGTTTGAGGTTTCGGATTCTCTGCTCAATGTAACCAGCATGTTCGTATGTCTCGCTCAATCCGCTGCGTGTGGTTACCCTGTTTAATGGATACAAGTTGACAGTCCATCCACTGATAGAAGTGGACATGGTAGGATTCTTAATCAGATTAGTTACATCAACAGGTTTGAGATTTTCTATCTGAGACAAGAATTCATCCTTTGCATCTCGTGGTTTCTTAATCTCCGCATACTCTTCTGGAGAAGCAGCGAGTGTGAATGATGTTGCCTCTGATTCATCGGAAGTAAATGTACATCCTTGGAATGGATTTTCCGCTTTGAACCACACCTTCTTACCGATATTAAAGAGTTTAGCTTTGCCCTCATCATCGAGCTGGACAGACCAGTATATTGGGAACGATTCGGTCTTGTCTGTATATGGGTTTGGATCATCAAAGTCATAGCCCAGATAGTGGTTTGGATCGTCAGCATATCGAAGCACATAGCCACTGCGTGCCTGCATGAAATTGACATGGATAGGTATGCCAATGTAGTCTGTTGTAGCGCGAGTAAACCAGTCTGCACCACGGCTCAGAAAAGTTCTTGTGTCCTCATTATAGAAGTAATATATACCGTCTTCTATAGAACTATCTTCTGCGCTTGAAGGCAGACACATCAAAAATGTCGAAATAACAGCAATAAGGAATGATTTTTTTCTACACATAATATTGTTTTTTGGGAGGATTATTACTTTATTTTTTGCAAAATTATTAAATTTCGTTAATTCCTATTAAAGGATTTTCCCTATATATCGTAGAATTTCCCCCAAACAGTTTTCAAAAAGAAGAAACCAATCCTCCTAATGCACGAGACTCACTATGATTCAAGAAAAACATCGAAATTTTTGTTTTTATCATACACTACATACACTCCTTAAACGCACATCATCTTAGTGTCGAAGTCTTTGCCACTGTTTGGCAAAGCCTTGCCAAAGTATTGGCGAGAGTTTGCCAAACAGTGGCAATCACCAGAAGCATTATGTATATCGTTGCATTCCTCCTGTCTTTCGACAAAATGAACCTTATCTTTGGGGTAAGTGTATGTTGTGTATGTTTTTTACAAAAATTTCGATGTTTTTTCTGTGGCAGGAAGTGTTGTAAAGAAATGCTGATACAGAGGAGAGCTTAAGAAAGAAAATAAAAGAAAGAAGGTGAAAGGATAAGGGAAAAGGTGTATTTATGTCAATTTATACAAATATTTAGGAGAATTACTTGATGGTTGTAGAAAATTTGTTTAACTTTACGGCAAATTTTAACCATAAACATTAAAAACAATCTTTAATCCTTAAAACTATGAACAAAAAAGTTAGATCGATGCTATGCGCAGCATTGTTTGGTTTGGGACTTAATGCAGTTCATGCAGAGTCGATTGAACCAGAACAAGCAAAGCGTGCGGTAAGTAGATGGCTGAATACTAGTCGTCCACTCGAAAAGAATCTTGGCAAATCGGTCAAGGCAGTACGAACCGTCAATACTACTGACGGAACAAAATTCTATGTTGTGAAACTTGAAGGTGGAGGTTTTGTTGTCACTTCATCCGACACACAAATCGAACCTATAATCTGTTTCTCTCCTTCAGATGACCTTGTTGAGAAAGAAGCGAATCCTCTATGGGCTATGCTCACAAAGGATCTTCCTGCTCGTGAAAAGGCTTTGAAGGAAAGAAGAAAGGCAAAAAGTCTGAATGGTATAGAAAGCCAACAGAGTGAAGCAGAGCTGCGTTGGGCAAAATTGCTTGGAAATAGTCCAAGAAAAGCAAATGGTTTCCTTCCGTATATTGATTTTGCAGATGTTCGTGTAATGCCTATGGTTGAAAGTAAGTGGGGACAAGGCGTAAACTCCATCAATGGTACTGGTGAATCATGCTATAACTATTACACATCTCTTCAATGTGGTTGCGTTGCTACTGCTATGGCACAGATTATGCGTTACCACAAGTTCCCAACTACCGCTGTTGAACCACAAACTTTCACATGTAAGGGCCCATTAAATTCGACCAGTGAAAAAACCATGAAAGGTGGAGTTTACGACTGGGACAATATGCCATTGATACCAGAAAGTGATCCGAAAGTTGCATGGTATGCTGGTGGCGCAACAAAAGAACAGCGTGAAGCTATTGGAAAGTTGACCTATGACTGTGGAGTTGCTATGAGAATGAACTACGGCTTGTATGTATCAACTGCATACGCAGGTTTTGCGTTTGACCCACTTGTCAATATATTTGGTTATTCATCTGCTCATGCTTATCACAATGGTAGAAGTGCACTTTCAGCAGATTTGACCAAAAAAGTTATTCTTACTAACCTTGATGCCGGATATCCAGTGTTAATCGGTATCGCAGAAACCTCTTATTACGGAACAGGCCATGCCGTGGTAGGTGATGGATATGGTTTTGAAGGCGAGAACAATATTTATGTTCACATCAACATGGGATATGATGGTGATCAAGACGCTTGGTATAATCTGCCAAATATTGCAGAGTATGATGCAATAACAGATGTAATATATAATATCATCCCTGAAAAAACTGGTGAAATCGTTTCGGGTCGCGTTCTTGACAAGAACGGACGCATTGTTAGGAATGCTATAGTTTCTGCTACATCTTCAGACGGAACATTCCAGGAACAGGTTCAAGTATCTGAAAAGGGTATTTATTCGTTTGTAGTTCCAAGTAGTGCTCAATTAGAAATCACAGCCGAATACAACGAATTAAACAATACCATTTCAGCCCAGGTTGGTACTTCTACAGATATAAGTTATTGGAACTTCGCAAATGGAACTTATTCCGGTTACACTACATGTGGTAATAGTTGGGGAAATGACATTGTTCTTCCAGAACTCGAACTTGAGGCACCAGAAGAATTGACAATTACCGAAACCGTTTTGCCTTCAGGTAAAGAAGGAATTGCTTATGATGCGCAACTGCAATTAACTGGAGGTTCTGCTCCATTACACTTCCTTGGACCTAAGGATATTTATAAAGAGACTTTTGCTGAGTCAAATTCATTTGATGCCACAAGAGGCGAAGCAATTCCTGTAGAAGGTCACTTCCTTGATCAGTGGGGAGGTTCTGGCGGATATGAAACGATTAATATTCCATTTGATTTCCCATTTGGAAGAAAAATAAATACTTCACTTGAGGTTAACACTCAGGGAGAAATTATTTTTGAAAACGGCAGCATTAATGTGCTGAACTGTTGGGGAGATTTTGACACCTTCAGAGTAGAGTCTTCTGCCGAATCACTTACACTTACATGGGGCGACCAACGCTCTGCTACTATCTACCCTGATGGAAAAATACGCATTGCTTATGGCAAT
The DNA here is from genome assembly GCA_937893145.1 of uncultured Prevotellaceae bacterium. GTDB lineage: Bacteria > Bacteroidota > Bacteroidia > Bacteroidales > Bacteroidaceae > Minthosoma. The sequence goes on from CALBJW010000112.1 coordinate 60,696, forward strand.
GTAATTGAATGGGCTGATCGTAATACTCAAGTTATTGCAGATGGATGGAGTGCCGTGTTTGATGAAAAAGAATCATATTCCGACTATTATGGTGCAAATGACCTTGTGATTGTTCCTTCTGGCATTCCTGTTGGTCTCTCTTTGGATGAATCTACAGGCAGATTGATAGGAAAGCCTCAACTTGCAGGAACTTATAATTTTGATGTGACAGTTGCTGATAATGATGGAAATGTACTTACAAAAAACATGGCAATGGAAGTAGAGGCATCTACAAACCAAAAACCTGTTATCGTAGGATATGGTCCAGAGCCTACTGACGGAAAAGTCTTTGCGGAAGCATATTCTACAACAACATTCTATGTTTCTGCTACTGATAATGAAACACCTGATGGTGATTTGACCTATAATTGGTATCTTGATGGAAAATGGGTTGGTACTGGCAGTTCTTATGATTATGTTGGTACAATTGAAGATATCAACAGGAGAGACCATACTCTGTCATGTAAAGTATCGGACGATATTTGGGAAGAGAGAGTTTCTGTGTCATGGCCAATCAAATTGACTGCAACATTCTATGTAAATGCAAACTATGAGCCTGACTATGATCTACCTCTTGGAACAGAAGAAAACCCATACTATTATATTCCGTATGATTTGAGTGACGGTGATATTGTTTTGGTTGCTCCTGGTTATTACCAGAGTATAAATTTCCCTAGTGTCAAAAAATGTAAGGTGATTGCAACTGATGGTCCTCATGTTACATTTATTGAATATGTTTCTGCATCTGGCGGTAAAGGAAAAGGTAAGGGAGACAAGGATGATAAGGGTGAACCTAATGCTCCAGATAATTACAATACTATTGATGGATTTACCACTGTAGGTGTTGAATATATGGAAAGCAATCTATCAGGTTTGAATGTTAAAAATTGCATTATTAATAATCATGTTAATTATGTTTTCTTACAGAATTCGATTCTTGTAAATACCGTCGTTGCTAATAATGCTTATTTGTCATTCTATGATAACAAACTTTACAACTGTACAGTGGTCAACAATGGTTGTGAAATAGATGGAAATATAGAGGCTCACAACTCTATTCTCTGGAACAATGGCTCATCTGCAGAAACTTCAGCAGATGATGACCCTATGCTTTGGGATGCAGCAAATGGTATGTTCTTCTTGCGCTCAGATTCTCCTTGTCTCAACGCAGGCAACAATGATGAAATCTATCCTGGAATGGATAAAGATATCATTGGAAATGACCGTATCCAAGACGGCACTGTAGATCTTGGTGCTTACGAAGGCGTAGGACTTGCTGCTATTAAAAACCTAAATGCTGACGGCAATACAATAGCATTGGAGATTGGTGAGATTGAAGGCGAGCAAGTGCTTTGTGCTACTCAGCCAGTAGCCCTCTTGAATGGTGCTGATAATTATTACCGTTCAACTGTAGATTTCTATACTCCAGAATTGACTTACACTCGTAACTTCCCAGACAATGATTTCAACGCAATCTATATTCCATTCTCGATGAGTTATAGCGACTGGGCACAGAATGGCGACATGTACCGAATCGACAACATTTTCACAAATGATGCTGACGATGATGGTAATCCTGACAGCTGGGCATTGAGAGTGTTGAAACTCAAGTCAAACGCTAAAACTGAGCCAAATACTCCTTATGTATTCAAGCCAAAACAGGCAGGTGAAGTCACTTTCAGAGTTGAGAATGCAAAACTCTCCAAGGCAGCAGAACTTAGTATTGATTGTGCAAATACACAATATGAGTTTGAGTTCAGGGGTACTACAGAAAAATTCACCATATATGCCGATACATACTTCTTCATCTCAGACAATTCTATGCTTCAGTATTCCGATCAAGAAGTTTCTCTCAGAGCATTCCGTTGGTACATGGGTATTTATGATAAGAGGTCGCAGGACTTAATATATCCTTCAGAATTCAACCCTACTACTAATTCTGATGCTAAGAGAATACATATCTTCTCTGATAGTGACTATGCTACCGACATTCATCTTCTTGATGCTCCTGCCGACATTGCAACACCTACAGTTTATGATCTCTCAGGTCGTAAGCTCAATCGTGTAACTAAATCTGGTATGTATATTGTGAACGGTAATAAAGTATTCATTAATAAATAATTGAAGGTTATGAAAAAATATATCAGTCCATATATTATCGAAGCATATATCCTTGAAAATGATATAATTTGTACTTCGGGAGAAGAAGAAGGTTACATTTCTGGTGGTGGAGGTGGAGGAATCCCAAAAGAGGCACGCAGTCGCCAACCTCTATGGGAAACCGAAGACTTCAATCCTTACGACGATTAAAATAAAAACTTTAAGGGGGTGTGTCACATTGACACACCCCCTTAGTACGAGGCACATACAGAGGAATCTATTAATAGAATTAGTGTATGTAGTGTATGATAAAAACAAAAATTTCGATGTTTTTTCTTGAAGAGCTGAGCTGAGTCACTATTTAATAGCCTCAACGAGTTCGTCTGGAGTAACGAGAGTCTGCTCGCCAGTGAGCATGTTCTTGAGAGTCACCTTGCCTTCGTTGATTTCGTTTTCGCCTGCGAGGGCTACGAACGAGATGTTCTTGGCATTGGCGAAGGACATCTGCTTCTTCATCTTGACGGAATCGGGATAGACTTCGGTGCGGATGCCTGCCTTGCGTGCCTTGGCTGCGATAGGGAGGCAGTAGGCTGTTTCCTTCTCTCCGAAGTTGATGAAGAGGAGTT
>CALBJW010000113.1 GCA_937893145.1 uncultured Prevotellaceae bacterium
CATACTGCATGTAAGGCTGAGAGTTGTTGAAGAGTGGAGATGCTGCATGCATCCATACCTTGCAACGGAGGGCGCGAGCAGAAGCGCGTGTGAGACGACCTTCCCACTGACCAACATCTTCGTTTGGTATGTTCCAAATGAATCCTTCTTGATTTATTGCTCTTACAAGAAGAGTATCAATGAAGTCGAAAGTTTCTCTTGCTGTAGCACGACCTTCTGTGAAATCTTCACCTGTTGCGTATGCATGATCTACAAGACAAAGACCACCGAAGCTACGGAAAGCATCGAAGTAGCGGCTTGCCATGATAGTGTAAGCTTCACCCTTGAGGCGACCCTTCTCCAATTTGTCCATATCTGGAACTTTGTCGATGTTTTCAATCAACTGCCAGCACTTACGTACTGTCTCATAGATTGATACACGGCCGTCACCGTTGTTACCGTCGCCGTTGTCACCATTAGGGTTCTTAGTAGAGTAAGAGAACTTACCCTGGAAGTTACCGTTGTCAGTATCCTGACAGTCCTCTGTGAGGTTACCAGGATAGTAGCTCTGGATTGGACCACCCCAACCGCAATAGCAGTGGTAAGAGTCTGAGAGCACATCGATAGGAGCACCATTCATCATGTTACTCTTGTGGTATGTGCAGTAAATCTGTCCGTAAGCACTCCAAAGGAAGTTACGGGCATATTCGGCTTTTGAGAATATAGTATCGATGTTGACATCAACACCTGGAGCCTTCTCGAGGAATGCGTCGCCCACCTTGAAATCATCCACACATGATGTGGTGAAGAGGGCGCCAAACATCAAAGCCATTATATATTTTAATTGTTTCATAATTTCTTATATATATAATAATGTGTTAGAAATTAACTTTCACACCGAAGTTGAAGACACGAGTCATAGGATATCTGATACCGTACTGGTAGTTACCACCATCTGCTTCAGGGTCATTACCCTTGAAGTCTGTGAAAGTAAGGAGGTTCTGACCACTTACGTAGAAGCGAACCGAGTTGAACAATGGGATGAGCTTTGGCTTGTTGAAAGTATAGCCAAGTTCCACATTCTTCAAACGGAGGTAGCTTGTATCGATGAGCCAAGCACGTGAGTCGCGGTTGTTGTGTACACGGTTTGTGAATGAGATACGTGGAAGGAGTGCATCCTGGTTGTCCTCAGTCCATGAGTTGTCAGCAATCCACTGTGTGAGAGCAGAGTTGTTGGTAGAACCGAACTGGTCACGATAGTAAGTGCCGAGCATACGGTTTACGTTTGTAGCACCAACCCACATCATAGAGAAGTCGAATCCCTTCCAAGAGAAACCTGCGTTAACAGAATAGTTGATTTCTGGAATATCTGTGTAACCAAATGCATGCTGGTCGTTAGCGTCCACTACACCATCATTGTTGAGGTCAACATAAACAGCATCACCATACTTGAGAGCAACACCCTGATCAGGCATTGGCTTGCCGTACTTAGCCTCGTAACGCTCTTCTGTACCCTTATTGTAGTACTCGAAGAGTTCGTAAACGAAGTGAGTACCTACAGGAAGACCTGTACGAGCGAGGTAGTCGTACATAGGTGGAACCTCGAGCATGTCGATGATCTTGTTGCGTGCGAATGTGAAGTTAGGAGCAATGTAGTATCTGAAACCATTACCAGTCTTGTCGTCCCAACGGAGAGAGATTTCATAACCATGATTCTTCACACGACCCCGGTTAACGTAGCCTGAAGGAAGACTTGTTACTGCAGGCAACAATGCAGAGTTGCTTACGAGGATGTCTTTACGGTCTTCCCAGAAGAAATCGAGGTTGAGGGAGAGTCGGTCGTTGAAGAACTTAGCATCAAGACCTGCGTTAATCTTAGTTGCAGTTTCCCAAGTTACATCTGGGTTACCTGCTGTAAGTTCCTTAGCAGCCTGGAGCCAGTCGCTTGTACCTGGGTTTGTACCGAAGTTAGTACCTGAGTTGAGTGGGTTACCTGACATGTGACCACTGTAGAATGACCAAGCACCTGGGAGGTACATGAAACGAGCACCGTTAGTGTTGTCGTTACCAACCTTACCCCAAGAAGCACGGAGCTTCAAGTAGCTTACTGCATTCTGCATTGGTTCCCACCACTTTTCGTTTGAAGGAATCCAACCTGCTGAGAATGAAGGGAACACACCGTAGCGCTTACCCTTAGCGAAGTTCTCAGAACCGTTGTAACCAATGTTGAAGTCGAGCATGTAGCGAGTAGCGTAGTCATAAGTAGCACGACCTACGAGACCTACATAACCCTTAGGGATTGAAGAGTAGAGACCTGCAGAATCCCATGGATAGTATGTCTTGCTCTGGTTGTAGAGGATGAGCGCACCTACGTTGTGAAGACCGAACTTGCGAGCGTAGTTGAAGCTTGCTTCTGTGTACCAGTTACGAGAACCGTAACGACCAGAATTCTCATCGTATGAAGGAGGCCATGCTGTGCCGACCTTCTTGAATACTTCCTTACCGTCAACGAGCTGAGCGATGTACTGTGTACCTGTACCATAACCAGATCTCATGCTCTTAGGAGACATATATTCTGAGTTGTAAGAAGCCTTTACCTTGAAGTCGAGACCCTTAGTCAACCAGCTCATGTCGAGCTTGTACTGGAGGTCAAAGTTGAGCACGTTCTTACTTCTGTAGTTGTAACCGAGCTTGTAGTAGTTAGTCAGAGGCTGGCGACAGTTGTGCTGGTAACCGAGGTCAGAGAGGAGAAGGCGACCTTCTTCATCAACACCGTAACCTGCGTATGGAGTAGCACCCTGAAGATAACGGAAGATGAAGTCTTCACCTTCACCGAGTGTTGTACGGTTTTCTACACGACCACCGAGAGTGAGCGAGATAGTGCTGTACTTAGACACGTCGATATCGAGGTTGGCACGATAGTTGTAACGGTTGTATGCGAATGTTTCCTTAGGGTTGTTAGAGAAAGTCTTGAAAAGAGAGCTCTGGTTGAAGAAACCTGTAGAAACGAAGTAGCGCATCTTTTCAGTACCACCTGTTACGTTCACATTGATTTGTTCCTGCCAAGCTGCACTCTTCATAAGGTAGTCAATCCAGTCCACATTTGGGAATGCGTATGGCATGTCGCCATCCTTGAAGTGCTGCATTGCAGTCTGGTTGAAGCGAATACCAAGGTCTTCGTAGCTTCTCTGTTCCCATCTGTTAGGGTCTTCATCTGTTGGTGCAGGTACCCAACCGGTAGCTGTTGCGTAGTTACCAATATTTGTAGTGGTTGGCCAGTTCCATTCACCCTTGTTGTTTGTCATTGAGAGCGCATCTGTGAGAGCTGAATAGTTCCACATGCGAGCGTAAGTCTCAGAGTCTGTAAAGTCGATGAAGTCGGCAATCTGCTGAACTGCAGAAGAAGCAGTAACGCTTACCTGAGCCTTACCCTGATTACCACGCTTAGTAGTAACGAGGATTACACCGTTTGCACCACGCACACCGAATACGGCTGTAGCAGATGCATCCTTGAGGATAGAGATGTCAGCAACTTCGTTAGGGTCGATCTGAGTGAACGAACGCTCAACACCATCCACAAGTACGAGAGGTTCTGCACTGTTCAACGAACCAATACCACGAACACGGATGACAGGGTCGTCGGCACCTGGCATACCAGAGTACTGAACTGTCTGCACACCTGGGAGGTTACCCTGGAGAGCATTACCGAGGTTAGGTACAGGAGCCTTGAGGAGTTCCTCACCACTTACATTTGACACAGCACCAGTCAGTGTCACTTTTTTCTGAGTACCGTAACCGATGACAACTGTCTCGTTGAGTGACTGAGCGTCAGACACCAACTTGATAGTTACATTGGAACGACCATTCAGTGCGACTTCCTGAGTCTTGAAGCCGACATAAGATACGACGAGAGTAGCCTTGCTTGACTTAACGGAAAGTTTGAACTTACCATTGAGGTCTGTAGCAACGCCATTCTGAGTACCTTTCTCGAGTACGGTAGCACCTATAGCTTCCATGCCAGCATCGTCAACCACCTTACCTGTTACGGCAACCTGTGCATTAACGTGCGCCACGAAGAGCATAAGCAGCGAAACCAACGCGAGCTTAAGATTAAATGATTTTTCCATCTTGATGGCTTTAAATTAGATTATTAAATTGTTTAGTTTTAGATTTGTTCTTCAATTATTGGTACAAATGTACTATTTTTTTTTATATTCTTCAAAAATTTTCACGTCCATTATCATTATTATACATTACTTAGTCAAAAAAGTAACATTTAGATTGGAAATATTGATACAAAACATAAAACTTTGTTAAATTAGTGTTACCTTTGCACAAAAATACGGGAAGCCTTATTGCTTCCGTTTATTTTTATATTTAATTTTATTCACAATGTTCAAAAAACAAACAAATCTCAAGGGTAATCAGATTGTGTGGACAAAGTTCACTCGTCGCCATGATGCCATTTTTCTTAGTCTCCACAAGGAGATTCGCATCGGTGTGTTGAGTGTGGCTACCCTCGCATTCGCTGCTCCTGCTTCGGCTGCTGGTGAGATGAGTTTTGGAAACGAAGAAAAGGCTGTCGTTTCTCAGAACTCTACCATCGATACCGCAGAAGAGGAACTCACTGATTCCATCCTTTTGGCAGGTACAGAGGTTGTCGCCACTCGTGTACCAATTCCTGCTGCCAAAGCAGTGCGACTCGTTCAAGTAATCGACCGTAAGCAGATTGAAGCCAGTGCGGTGCAGAGCGTTAACGATTTGCTAAAGCTCGCCGCTGGAGTAGATGTGCGCCAACGTGGACCATTCGGCATTCAGACAGACATCAGCGTGAATGGTGGAACAGACGACCAGCTTACGGTGCTTCTCAACGGAGTGAACATCTCCAATCCCCACACCGGACATCTTACTGTTGACCTTCCTGTCAGCATCGACCAAGTAGAACGCATCGAGGTACTCGAGGGCGGTGCAAGTCGTGTGTATGGAGCTCAGGCTTTTTCGGGAGTCATCAACATCGTGACAAAGAACGATGCTAAACCAGGTATCGGTCTTTCGGCTCAGGCTGGCTCATTCGGAACAGTAGGAACAGACTTCTATGTGGGAGGCAAGACTGGTGCTGTGACCAACAGGTTGTCGGCTGGTTACAACTTCTCGGATGGTGGTACGGATAACTCCGATTTCAAGAAGGCAAATGCTTTCTACAGAGGAACATACACATCCTCTTCCTTCGACCTTAACTGGCAGACTGGTTTCTCATCAATGAACTACGGAGCTAATACATTCTATGGTACGGGCTCGCGCACGCAGTATGAAGAGAACCGTCGTTTTATGGCATCTGTAGGAGGTGAATACAAGGGTAGGGTACACATCCTTCCACAAATGTATTGGAACCGTTCGCTCGACCACTATGTGTGGACACGCAGCAATCCTGCAGCATACCAGAACTTCCACCAGACCAATGTCTATGGTGCAAGCATCAATGCTTACACATCGTGGGCACTTGGTAAGACTGCACTCGGTGTTGAGTGGCGTCATGAGGAGATTCTTTCTACTCGACTTGGTAAGGAGATTTCAAAGCCTGATGCACATAAGGTGCCAGGTTTCGACAATTATTACAAATATGCTGATTCGCGCAACAACTTCGGCATTTATCTCGAACATGACATCTTGCTTCGTGATTGGACTATCTCTCTCGGAGTGCTTGCCAATGATAACAGCAGCGTAGATGGTTCGTTCCGTTTCTATCCAGGTGTCGATGTGTCTTATCGCCCTTACGGAATAGATGGACTTAAGATTTACGGTTCGTTCAATCAGTCGCTTCGTGTAGCCACATATACAGACCTCTATTATAATGGTCCGGGCATACAGGGCAACTCAAACCTTCGTCCTGAGAAGTCAACAGATTTCTCTCTTGGAGCATCCTTCACACATTCTCTTCTTTCTGCACAGATTAAGGGATTCTATCGTCATGGAACAGACATGATAGACTGGGTGAAGTATGAGGGTGCAACAGTTCACACCGTTGCAAATAGCGACATCGATTGTGCTGGTGTTGAAACAACGGTAGCTCTTGATTTCCAGAAGGTTTATGAAAACTACACTTTCCTTCGCAATATCAATCTCTCGTATTGCTTCATAGACAAATATCGTACAAATAAGGAGCAGAGTGCTACCTACGCAACAGACCTCAACTACCTCCGAAATAAGTTTGTCATGAGCATCGGTCACAACATCTGTGGACCACTCACAGCTCAGTGGGACTTCACCGTGAAGAACCGCAATGGACAGTTTGACAACGCATTTACTGGTGAGTTGCAGGATTACGGCACTCACGCCCTTCTCGACCTCAAACTCCAGTGGTCTAAGCCTAAGTATTCACTCTATCTGCAAGCCAATAACTTGCTCAACAAGAAATACTATGATATTTCAAATGTTCAGCAGCCTGGCTTCTGGTTTATGGGTGGTGTGAAGTTACACTTGTAAAAGGATTAGGAACATATACAATTTGAGGGTACATCGTGGTGATGTACCCTCATTTCGTTTGTATTGCAGACATGCTAAAAATCATCCTTCGCTTGAAGAGATGAAATCACACACGCGATTTATCTGTTCATCTATCGAATCACCAAACTGATGTTCAAAGAAGGCACTTCCTATGGTGAAAGCCCAAGGTTGAACATCCTTGATGAATTGGAGTCGTTCGTAACTGTCGATACTGCCTGCCACGCATACAGGAAGGTCGGTCTTTGTAACCAAGGCGGAAATCAGTTGTTCTGCATCTGCATTGTAGCGATAGCCCAACAGATCTATACCATACACTCCTTTTGCTTTCAGGGACTTAGCCTCAGCTACCATATCCTCAATACTGCCTTCGAGTATAGAAGGACGACCTGTAATCTTGCCCACAAATGGCATATAGCGCATACCATGCTCTTGACAATAGGCATTGATGGAGTCGTGATACATAGTGCCCATAAGCACATCACAACCACATTCCACCGCTGTTCGCGCTCCTTCCAGGCCTTCAGCTTCGGTATATGCAACAACTTCGAGGAAAGTGGTCTTGCCACACTCCTTCATTCGTGCGTAAAGTCGTTTCATGTCTTCCAGAGGGAGAGGATGTTCCTTGAACCCCCAGCATTGCGCTTTCGAAGCCTTGCACTCCTCAAAAATTTCAGCCGCATTCATTACAGTGAAATCGTTGTGGGTGAGCATCACAATGAGTTCTGGCTTCATAATCAGTCTTTCAAGCAATTAAGGTACTGGCGTATAGTCTCTTCTATTCCAAGATAGAGAGCATTGCTGATGAGGGCATGACCTATCGAAACCTCATCAACCCAAGGAATCTGCTGATGGAAGTAAGCAAGATTCTCAAGGCTCAAGTCGTGTCCGGCATTGAGTCCAAGTCCACATTCACGAGCCACTTCCGCTGCCTTTACATAAGGCTCGATGGCTTTCGCTGGATTCTCTGCATAGTGTGATGCGAAAGCCTCAGTATAGAGTTCTACACGATCGGCACCAATCTCAGCTGCCTTGCGTATCATCTCTGGTATTGGATCCACGAAGAGGGATACACGAATGCCGTGGTTCTTGAAGTCTGCTACAATCTCTCGTAGATAATCTGCATGCTTGATGGTGTCCCAACCTGCATTGCTGGTTATGGCATCCTCTGCATCAGGAACGAGTGTCACCTGTGCAGGGCGCACTTCGTTTACCAGTTCTATGAACTTAGGGACAGGGTTGCCTTCGATGTTGAATTCCTCTGTGAGAACAGGTTTTAAATCAGATACATCAGCATAACGAATATGTCGCTCATCTGGACGAGGATGTACTGTAATGCCTTGCGCACCAAGTCGTTCGCAATCAAGGGCAAACTTAACTACATCGGGCGTATTGCCACCACGAGCATTACGAATGGTAGCTACCTTGTTGATATTGATACTTAGTTTTGTCATAAGTAGTCGTTGTTGTGTTATTATAATGTGTTTATTTGCGTGCAAAGGTACTACATTTTTTAACAGCAACTACTTCTTTATTCCGAAACGGCAAACCTTTGTTCCGTAATAGGCAACAGCTTTAATCCTCCTTCGCCCATTCGCTTGGCGTCTTACCGTAGAGAGCCTTGAAACTTGTAGAGAATGAACTGAGAGACTTGAAGCCTACTGCAATACTGATGCCTGTGATGTCGATATTCTTCTTCTCCTTGATGAGACGAGCAGCCTCCTTCAAGCGAACATACTTGAGGTAATCACGAGGCGATTGTCCCGTGAGGTCCTTCATCTTGCGATAGAAGTGAACACGGCTGATACCTACCTGGTCGGCAATCATCTCAACGGAGAGTTCTGGGTTGTCGATGTTCTCATTGATACATTTCATCACTCTTCGCATGAGATGTTCGTCTGGTGATTCGATGTCAATCTTATCGATATGTTCCTCCTCCTTCTTCGCAGCATTGTATTTGCCTCTAAGGAGTTGGCGAGTCTTGAGAAGATTGATGGCAAGAGAACGAAGCACATCAATGTTGAATGGTTTAGATATGTATCCATCTGCTCCGTTCGTGATACCAGCAATGCGATCAGCATCACTACCGAGGGCAGTCATGAGGATGATAGGAATATGATTGGTGTTGAAGTTAGCCTTCACCTTCTGGCATAATGTCATACCATCCATTACAGGCATCATGATGTCTGAAATGATGAGGTTAACCTTGTTAGGATGAGCGATGATGTAGTTCCAAGCCTCTTCACCATTTGTACACTCTGTGATGACAAAGTCGCTTGAGAGTTCGGAGTGAACATACTGTCGAATTGCCTCATCATCCTCCACAAGCACGATGTGCTTATTGTGCGTGTCGGATGGTTTGTCGAGTTCGAGTAGTGCATCAGGAAGTGGAGCAGCAGTAAGCTTTTCTGGCTCAGAAGCTTCTTCCTCTTCAACAGGAGGCTCTGGTGTCTCGATGCGAGTGACAAGCGACTTGTCGCCTACTGGGATGTTAACAAGGAACTGAGATCCTGCTCCTTCAGGATTGTCAAGTACTGTGATGTCACCATTGTGAAGTTTAACAAGCATAGAAGTGAGGTTGAGTCCTATGCCCGTACCGATGTATCCGTTCTTGTGAGCTCCCGAATAGAAACGGTCGAAAATCTTCTCCTTATCTTCAGCAGGAATGCCTACACCAGAGTCTGTCACGGAGAGAAGGAAGGAGTTTCCTTCGCCCTCAGTAGGAGTAGAGAGCGAAAGCGTTATCTTGCCCTTATCAGGAGTGAACTTGAAGGCGTTAGAAAGAAGGTTCATCACGATCTTGTCCATGTTGTCTGCATCAACAAAGGTGATGAGTTGTGGCATGTCGTGCAGGAACTCGTACTTTATCTTTCGGTTCTGTGCATTTGCTGTAAAGACATCAAAGATGTTCTGGAGCAACGAAACGAGTTCTACCTGCTGATAATCAAGTTGGAACTTACCCTGTTCAATCTTTCTCACGTCCATCATCTGATTGATAAGGCGGAGAATACGATTCGAGTTCTGTTTGATGAGACTATACGAACGCTGTCGTTCAGGGTCCTTATCGTTGCTTATGAGTCGTTCGAGTGGAGCAAGGATGAGAGTCATCGGAGTGCGCACCTCGTGACTTATGTTCATGAAGAACTGGATGCGAGCCTCGTTGATTTCTCGTTCCTGCTTATGTATCATCTCAAGTCTGCGTTCGCGCATCTGTCGTTGAGCATATTCGTAAGCCAACCAGATGAGGAGCAGGGCGAGCAATAAGTAGATGCACTTCGCCAAGAACGATGCATACCAGGCTGGATGGATAACAACAGTGATTTCGCGTTCCTCACTGATTGCACCAAAAGCAAGGGCGCGAACACGAATGCGGTAAGTGCCTGATTTGAGATTGAACACAAGTCGATTGTTGTCTGCACCCTGTGTGGTCCAATCATCTCCATTTATACTGTATTCGTATGTGGTGTGCTGATTAGTGACACCATCAACCGACATTTCGAGAGTGAACTGGTTGTCATCGTGTCCAAGATTGATGCGTTCGCAATCGTCGAGTACATCATCGAGTATGGAGTAACGCCCAGACATGTCTCCCTTGTGAACAGTGTTGCCTTCAACAAGGAGGTCGATGAAGCGGAGCTTGAGCTGATGTCCTTCTTCTTGTCGTTTCTCGATTGTCTTGCTGTCGAAGTAAGTGATACCACTGATACCACCGAAGTAGAGTTTGTCGCCCTGAATGACAGATGCACCTCGTGAGAACTCATTATCCTGAATACCATCTTCGAGGTAGAAGCTGTTGAAGGTCTCCTTAGCCATATCCATGCAGCACAATCCGTACTCTGTTCCCATCCACAGTTTTCCGTTCTTGATGGAGAGGGAAGATACCGAGTTGATAGGTAGTCCGTCCTTCTTTGTGAACGACTTCTCTTCAAGAGTCTTAATGTTGATGCGAACAAGTCCGTTATTTGTTGCCACCCAGAGGAATTTGCCATCAGGAGACATTACAAGGTCGCGAATAGCATTAGCACCAAGTATCTTCGTGCTTTTCTCCTTGATTATTCCGTGAGGTTGAGTGCGACAGATTAAGAGTCCATCAGCAGTACCTACATATAGCTTGTTGCCATGTTGGAGTAGGGTATAGACATAGTTGTTGCCAATGATGTCTGCACCTCCATTCTTGCTGCCACGAGAGTATTCAATATAGTTATTGGTTGTAGGATTGTAGTAGTAGAATCCTTGTCCCATTGTGGCAATCCAGAAGGCTCCATCATCGGCAGGCTTGATGCTGAAGATGAGGTTGATGTCTCTTGTGATAGATGAGAATGAGTTTCCATTCTTCTGCCAAAGTCCATCGAAGAATGTGCCAAGAAGAAGGTTCTCTGTGTTGGAGAGTGGAGCAATAGAAGTGAATGCACTCGGCATTCCTGGAGTGTTTGCTTTGTTCCAATGTGTTGAAGAGAAACCATCTGGCGACATGAGATAAAGGCCATCGTTGTCTGTTGCTACCCAAAGATTACCATTCGTACTGCGTTCGATAGCAGAAACAGAACTTGTACCGATGGAGTTCTTTGTGATGGAATTGGAACCGATGTATTCGAATGAAGACTGACTGACAGGCTTCATCATGACACCTTTATAATATATGCCAACCCAAACATTTCCGTGACTATCAGCGATGGCATCCTTTACATTTGCTGTTGCGAGGTTGAAGTCGTTAAACTTGATAGTGCTTTGAGTGACAGTCTTTGTCTGTTCATCATAGATGCGAAGACCTCCACCATCAGTACAGATGAAGATACGACCGAGAGTCCAAGGGTTGAAACCATATACAAAACCACCAACTTCAGCACCTGATGCTATAGGAGTGAAGTGGTCGGTCTTCTTGTCGTAAACATATATTCCATCGTATGATGTAGCTGCATAGAGGCGGTTAGAAGAACTCATGCACATCTTGACAACATGGTTGAGTTCTGGGTAATGCTTGAGCTTGTTGCCTACACGGCGATATGCGTTCTGTCGGCTGTTGATGAGCCAGATGTTCTTGTCCTTATCCTGAAGGAAGAAGATTGGATTAACTTCTTCTTCGGTAGTGTTGAACTCAGAAGTTTGTTTTGCACAGAGTGAACCATCAGGATTTTCAACCACTTCACCGCAACCATATCCTGCATAACAAACGAGGATGCGGCGCTTACCGTTGTCATCGAGTCCGTAAATGCTCACGATGCGGCGCACAAGAGTAGTGCTGTCGTTACCTAAGATTGGGATTTGCTCAAACTTGTTCGTAGCATAGTTGTATGCTTGAAGTCCCGAACCAGTACCTATGATGGCACGATTGCGGTCGTATTCATATACGGCAGTAGATTCGTTATGGAGAAGAGAAGACGGGTCGTCCTCTTCATGTCTATAGACATTGATTTTGGAACCGTCGAATCGGTTGAGACCGTTCTGGGTTGTTATCCAAATGTTATGGCGGCTATCCTCGTATATATTGCGGATGCACGAGTTGGATAGTCCCTGTTTGGATGAGTAAAGCGCTACATTCTGTGCTGAAGACTGTATGCTAAACAGCAAGGAAATGAAGCATAAAAATAGGTATATATATTTACGCTGAATCATTAATCTACGGTTTGGTTACAGATTAGTTTTGGGCGCAAAGATAGTATTTTTAATTTATATAGTGTTCAAAAGTTTACTTTTTTTAAGATATTAGAAGGAAAAATCGGGGTGTATTATACACAAAAATGCCGAGCAGCGGCGTTTATAAACCTTCTGCTCGGCATAATTATTGATTAGCACAAGAGTGCTTAGAGTCTATTATTAGCGGCGGAGTACCTTGTTTGCACGCTGGCTACCATCAGCCATTGTGTCGATACGGATGAGGATACCCTTAGCGTTAGCAACCTTGCGACCGTTGAGATCGAAGTACTGAGTGTTAACGATGTTAGCAGTAGCGTTTTCTACAACCTTGATGTCGTTAGCGATAGTCTCTTCGAGCTGAGCAGCAGCTGCTGCGTAGTCGAATGTAGGGTGCTTAGCAGACATCTTGAGCTTAGCGTTGTTGATAGCTGCGAAGCTTGCATCAACGTCACATACAGCACCGAGAGTAACCTTACCTGTGATAGCGCCATCAACTGGTTCAACAGTGATTTCGTCGATGAGAGTTTCAGTGTTGCCGTAGTACTGACCGATGTTGCTGATGTCGAATGTCTTCTGGAGTTCATCCTTACCAGCCTGCTTAACGTAGAGGTAAGAGAGAGTTTCAGCGCCGTCTTCGAGAACGTTGTCGCTGTTGACATGTGAACGGTCACAAACTTCAGCACCCATGCTGTAGATACCTACAGGGAGAGCATTAAGAGTCTGGAATACCTCGAAGTCAGTTCCCCAACGAGTACCTGGCTGTGAGTCTGCGATGTTAACTGGACCAACTGGCTGGTTAGTACCATTCCAACCGCCCCAACCCCAGTCAGCAGCGTAACCGTTTGGTGCATTGAATTCCCAACCTGGCATTGTGCCGTCTGATTCAGCCTGAGTTGTTGGCTGTGGCTTATCAATTGGGAGGAGTGAGTAGAATACAGAGTTCTGGATGAAACCTGTGAGGTCGAGAGAAGAAGGAATCAATACATTGTCTTCGCTTGGATCTTCATCTGGGAATTCGAGTTCCTCGAAGTTGTAAACACCCTTAGCGATAGCCTTGTAGAGAGTGCAAGTAACCATAGTCTTGAGTGCAGAAGCAAGTTCCTGGTCGTCAGTTACAGCTTCATCCTGAGCAGCGATTACGAGGTCGTTAACGAATGCTTCGCTCTGGTCACCATTTAAGATTTCATCGAGCTTGATGTAAGTGTTAGCAAGTCTGTTAACCTGGTCTGTGAGCAATACAACACCATTGTTGTTAGCCATGAGGTTAGTGTTGAGAGTGTAGAGAGTCTGCATGTCACTTACGAGTGGGAGGAGAACCGCATTCTCGATAGTGTAACCAGCTACATCTGCATACTGAGCAACATATTCAGCAGCCTTCTTGTATGAGTCGAGAGCAGCGTACTTAGTGCCTTCCATACCTGCAGTCTGGCTTGTGAGGTTAGCCAAAGCAGCATCGTAGTCGCTGAGTGACTTGCGGCGAGCTGCCATATCCTTAACATACTGTTCGAGGCGGTTGATAGCTGCAGTATATTCCTCACCTGTGTGGTAAGTTACAGTCTTAGCTTCCTTGATAGCGTTAGCGAGAGCGTCGCGAGTAGCACCAGCATACTGTTCGTCAGAAGCAGAAGCGAGTTCGTCTTCAGCAACCTTGATAGCGTTGTTGAGCTGAGTGTGCCAGAATACTGCCATAGAACCCATCTGCTCAACCTTGATGTTACCTACCATTGACTCACCGTCCATGAACCACTTGAGCATGTACTGTCCGTAGTGTGATGGAGTCCAAGCGAATTCGATCTTAACAGGCTCGATAGCTGCATCGCGGCTACCATTTACGTTAACGTCGATAATATCTTCGCGTGACCAAACGACTACATTGCCTTCATCAACATCGATGATCTGGAATGTGTACTTGTTGCCTGTGCCCTTCCAGTTAGCTGCGTACCATGAGAAGTTGTAACGAACTTCATCAAGATAGAGAGGTTCTTCACCTGCTGCATCAGAAGTATCACCGTATGTCATGTAGTAGCTTGTTTCAGCGTTACCACCCATGTTACGGTTGTAGTAAACAGCTGGCATAGTTGGGATGTTAGCGAATGTGAAGACACGTGCACGCTGGCCGATACCAGTCTCAGCACCCTTCTGGATTGGAACTACTTCACCATTTACGATTTCGTAGATTGTCCAACCTGAACCCTGGCTTGGAGCACCGTCGTTTACGATACCTGCGAAGCTACCATCAACGATCAACTGGTTGTCAGCAGTTTCACCTGCACCAACTTCGTAAGTCTTGATGTCGAGACCCCAAACGATGATAGCGTTGCCGTAACCACCGCTCTTAGTAGAAAGACGGAGAACATAGTTACCAGCCTTGCAACCTTCGATGTTGATTGGGATGATGCTTACATCGTTTGCAGCAGTATTCTGGTCAGCGATGTGGATATCAGCAGTACCATTACCACTTGCAACAACATCACCATCTGCGTTAGTAAGTTCGTAAGCGAAGTTACCAGTGTTGCCCTGCCATGCAGAAGCGAGGATGTTGAGCTGAACGTCGCCGTTAGGGAGTTCGAGGAGTGCATCTGGCTTTTCACCGTATGTAAGAGCTGTACCATTTTCTGCATCACGCTGTGAGAGGTAGAAGCCCTTAGTATATTTACCGCTTTCTGGGAATGCGAACATACGGATACCAGAACCTGCAGGAACTACTTCTTCATCGTTGAAGTAAGAAGTCCAGTTTGTAGAGTGGTTACCGTTCTCACCCTGAACATCAATAGTTTCGATGTCAGTGTATTCGATTTCAGCAACAGCAACCTTACCAGTCTCGAAGAAGATATTGAATTCATTGTAAGATTCAACTTCCTTGTAGCTATGTACACCGCTTACATTAACTGTGTAAGAACCCTTGCGGAGCTCTGCATTGTAAATGAATGTGATGCTCTTGCTTGTTTCCTTGCCCTCATCCTTGATAGTGAGTTCAACTGGCTTCTTGAGGTTACCACCTGAGAGGAGTGCCTTAGGAGCTAATTTACCAGAAATGAAGATTTCCTTATCGAAAGTGAATGTGAACTCGTCTGTGTTCTCATCAAGTTCGAAGCTACCATCGACAGGGTTTGTGCTAACGAGCTTTGGCTCTTCCCAGATTGAAGAAATTTCTTCGATTGCCGAGTCTGAGTAAGACTTTTCGTCTGTGAAGCTTGGAACAGGAGTGCCATCACCTGGAGTCTCAGCACCAGCGTAGCAGATACCTGAGTTTGTAGCGTCGAATGAAACGAGAATCTCAGCGCCGTCCTCAATTTCTTCTACAGGGAAGATATAGAGGTTACCATCAGCCTTGAGTTCTACAGCTTCAATCTCAACTTCTTCACCGTTAACCTTAAGCTTAGCGCATGAAGGGTCGAGAGAGATAACACCACCGTTGTCCTTAACGAGCTGAGCGATGTTAGTCTTGAAACCGAAATCAACCTTTACAGCTTCTGTGCTGTTGTAACAAGCTGCGATAGGAGCTTCCTCAACGATAACATCATCGATGAAGTATTCACCAACGCTCTTAACAGTGAGGCGGAGGAAACGGTTTGGACCAAGTGGGTTAGCATCGTCTGTCTTTACCTTTGGATAGATTTCCTGCTGATACTCATCTGTAGTGTAGTGGAAGAGAGCAGCCTTAGTTGTGTACTCAGTGTCAGTGAAGCCTGTAACATCGCTCTTCTGGCTGTAGTAGCCGTTAGCTGTAGGAAGAACGAATGGCATGTCGCAGTTTTCGTCACCGCACATGAGTGCAAGACCTACTGTAGCGTTTGTTGGAGCCTTAGCAGATACGCGAACACGATAGTTAGTGTTAGCCTTGATCTGGAGACCGTCGAATTTGAGTACGCGCTCCCAGTCGTTGGCAGCACCTGCAGCTTCTGGTGTATTGACACGGATAGCGCCACTGCCTGTAGCAGCATCGCTATTACCAAACTCAATCTCACCACCGGCATCTACCCAGTTGCCGTACCAGTTGACAGTGTCAGGGGCTGTTTCACCAGCCTCAGCTCCATACTTAAGAACCTGTGCCTCTACAACATTTGCTGAGAATGCTGCGGCAAGAGCAAAAGTAAAAAGTTTTTTCATACTGTGATTGATTTGTTAATATTAAAAAAGTTAATTAAAAAATTGTACCGTTTTCATGTTGCACAACTAACTAATAAATAAGTAATGTTATAGTGCAATCATCGAAACCTCATTCGTAAAGAATGGAATTTCGGGTGCAAAGATAATTATTATTTTATATTACAAGATATTTATTATGTAACATTCATTTTCTCTCTTGTTACATATTTATAACTCTTTAAAATAAAAACAGTTAAAGGGAAGTTGTTACCTCCCTTTAACTGAAAATTGTATATTTTAGAGTGTTATTTGACAAAAATTAAGTCGTAAACACATCCAAAGGTTGCATCATTTTAGAGCTTAATCTTGAGCATTGTAACCGAGTAAGGCTCTACATCGACAGTCATCTTCTTGCTCACCTTGAAAGTCTCCTTCTTAGGAGCGATAGGCTGAGCGTCGAATGTGTTCTCGTCTGTTGGGTTGCCCGAGATGACAGTCTTCTCTGCCTGTGGCTTGATAGGGAAGCGGCTGAGGTCGATAGTGGCAGTCTTCTTGTCACCACTTGCGTTAGCATACTTCACGAAGAGCTCACGAGTCTGAGAGTTGAGAACAACCGACTGGTTCTGGAACTTGTCAGCGTTGTCGATAGTCACGCAGTCGCCATAGTAGTAGTCACCTGAAGACTGTCCGAACATCTGCTGAACGTAGTAGCTGCAAGTGAGGAATGGACGCTCGTTGTCGTAGTAGATGAGGTCTGGGTTCCACTGAGTGCCGTTCTTGCGAGCGAAGAGAGGAGCGTAAGAAGTCATCACAACAACATCAGCGTTCTGCTCAACATGCATGAGATATACTGCCTCTGCAAGTGCATCCTGAAGCTTCTTGTCCTTTGCAGCGTACTCACCGAGGTAAACCTTAGTCTTGCGGTCGCGTGGGTAGCTGTCGTACTGCTTTGTGTCGATGAAGTATTCCTTCTGCTCGTAGTAGTGCTCATCAAGGATAGGGAGTTCAAGTTCTTCTGCGAGTTTCCAACCAGCCTCGTAGTCTGGGTTACCTGGATGTGAACCAGGTCCATCAGTACCAACGATTACGATTTCTGGGTGAGCCTCGTGTACCTTATTATACATATACTTGAAACGCTCGATGAATTCAGGAGAAATCTTCTCCTCATTACCGATACCGAGATACTTGAGGTTGAATGGCTTTGGATGACCAGCAGCGGCACGAACCTTACCCCACTTGCTGTTTTCATCACCGTTAGCCCATTCGATGAGGTCGAGAGCATCCTGTACCCACTCGTCCATGTCGTTCATCGAAACAACATCCTGAGCCTGAGTTGGCCACATGTTCCAACCACCGTTAGTACCCTGACAGCTCACACCGCAAGGGAGGATTGGCACTGGCTGCATACCCATATCTTCACAGAGCTGGAAATATTCGAAGTAACCTACTTCCATTGACTGATGATAGCCCCAAGTGTTCTTCTGTCCGCGACGAGTCTCCTTAGGACCTACAGTCTCCTTCCAACGGTAAGTGTTCCAGAAACCATCACCACCACCGTGAACTACACAACCACCAGGGAAACGCATGAACTTAGGGTTGAGAGCTTCGAGAGCTTCAGCAAGGTCCTTGCGAATGCCATGACCGTGATATGTGTCCTGTGGCATGAGTGAAACCATATCAACATCCATCACACCTGTTGTGAGGGAGAGAATCTGGAGAATAGCGTTCTTGCAGTCTCTGTCGGCAGTGAGTTCGCATGAGTACTTAGCCCAGTCATCGCTATCCACCTTGATAGTCTTCTCTGCTACCACCTTAGGGTCCTTGCCCCATCCCTGTGGTTCACCGAGTACGATGCGTATCTCCTTCGAACCAACCTTGATGTTACGAGCAAACATAGAGAAGTCGTACTTAGCGCCAGCCTTCACGCTGATGCCATCGAAACCAGCGTTCTCGATACCGAAACCTGCCCATCCTGCATAGTCGTGGAAGTGGCGAGTACGCTCGATGATGAGACGCATGTAGTTAGGGTTGTTTGGGTGGATAGGGTCCTGCTGGTGTACTTCGATAGTACCGAGAGAGTGTCCAGGGCGAGTAATCTTCCATGCAGTACCAGGTCCCCAGTTGTCGCGTTCAGCAGGGCTGTATTCGAATGAACCGTTCTGTACGAGCTGTGCGTTGATACCGCCATCAGCTGAGTTGTTGATATCCTCGAAGAAGATACCGATAAGTTCGTTACTAATCTGCTTACCTCCTGCAGGTGCAGTCATAGGCTTCTGTGCAGAGAGTCCAAGCGCTGATGCCATCATCAGGGCTCCAAGAGTAATTCGTTTATTCATAATTAAAACTATATGTATTAGTTATTTTGGTGCAAAGATAGCATAAATACTTGTAAAAACAAGACAAATACGTTTATTTCCTTTTTAATTATGATACATTTTGTTAGGAAATGTAAAAAAATAGTCTTTCGGGGTGAGGTTTGACACGAACATTTTTGCGAAAATGTTCTTAACTGAAAGTCATCGTTCGCTTTGCGACGCTTTCGTAAGAAAGAAATTAAAAAAAATTAAAAGAAATTTTATTCAGAAATTATATTTTACAAAGAGTTAATTTCTGGCCAAGCATCTTTGATGCGGAAATTTCTTTTAATTTTTTTTAATTTCTTTCAGTTCAGGAGACCGCCAAGGTCTCCGTATTACCCTTCTTTAATTAATAAGGAACACCTTTTCAACACCGTTCCAAACAGCCTTGACAGTTGCACGACCATCAACAATCTTGCCGATTTCGAACTTCACCGAACTATCATCTGCAGTAGCCTTGATGACACTCTTGTCAGTAAGACGACCATAAACCTGATAGTGGTTGTTCATAGTGTAACCGTTCTGGTTTGTCGAGAGGAGTGGGGCATTAGGCATCACGAGGTTGCTGCCATCAACAGTAATCTTCACCTGTGGCACCTTTGGAGCAACAGAATTCTTAGCCTTTGGCTGGCTGCAGAATGCGATACCGTGAAGGTCGAGGAGACCCTGTGGACGCTGTGGACCCTGCTGGCGACCACCCCAACGAGGCTGCTCTGGCTGCTGAACCTCAGGACCTTCTACCACGAGGTAGATAGCGTGCTTGCCTGTGAGACCTTCCACCTGTGGCACCTTGATGCCGTGAGTGATGCGACGACCGCGCTGAGCGTCCTTAATCTCAAACTTAGCAATCTCCTTGCCCTTCCATGTTGAGTTGTCGTATGGACCATCAAGCATCACACGGATAGTGTATGGCTGACCAGTACCTTCAGTGATGTCGAGTTCGATGCGAGTTTCATCGCCCTTCTTAGTTCCTTCGAATGCCTTACAGCCCTTAGTGTCCTTTGCAAGACCACCGAAACCGAAGTACTTGAAACCTACGATAGCACCATTCTTCAGTCCTGCGAGGTCCATAGAGTTGTTCCACACATCACGCTGGTCCTGCATAGCGTTGTTGTCGTTGATGTAGCAAGCGATACCAGCAGAGTAGTACTTGTATGGGTCGAGACCGAAAATCTGGAAACCTTCAGAAGTAACCTCACCACCAGTATATTCAGTGCCGTCCGAAGCCTTTGCAGTCCATTCGTTGCCCTTAGTGTAAGGGTCGTAAGCCACGATGCGAACCTTACCGCCATCAGCCACCTTCTTCTTGTCCCATACAATCTTCACAGGAGCAACCATAGCCTGGCGAGCATTACCGAAACCGCGTGGAGGACGGTGATAGAATACATACCACTGACCATTGATTTCCTGAAGCGAACCGTGAGTGTTGTGAGCGAAGTTGGTTGTGATGAGTTTTGTGCCATCTTCATTTGGCACTACACCACGCGAGTCAACAAGCACACCACCTGAACGCCAAGGACCAAGAGGACTATCGCCGTAAGCGTAGCGAAGTGCTGAGTTTGTAGAACCGAGTCCGTAGTCAGGACCGCTATATCCTGAGAACACCATCACATACTTGTTGCCTACCTGGCGGATGCTCGATGCCTCGAAGAAGTTGAACTCACCTGGGTTCTGTCCCTTGTAGAGAGCAGGATATTCAGTGCCCTTAGGGTCGCGTACCTCACCGTAACGAGATGAAGCAGGGATGAAGTAGTCACGAATCTCTGTGCCAGGACGCACGCTGTACATAGTGTTCTGGTCGAGTTCGGCAGCAGTAGAGTGCTGGAAACCATAGAATACATACGCACGGAAACCCTTATCGTAGTCCTTGTCCTTCTTGTCAGTGATGTTCTCTACGAAAACCGAAGGGTCGAAGTCAATCATCGAACCTGGCACGCACTGGCGCTGGTCCTCAGTGAGGTTCACAGGTGTGAAAGGTCCGTTTGGTCTGTCGCCCTTACATACCATTGGCACACGGCGATAACCACGCGAGTGAGGGTAGAGGTAGTAAGTCTTCTTGCCAGTCTTCTTGTCCTTCACCTCCACGAGGTCTGGAGCAAACATAGTGTCCCACTGTCCGTCCACATAGTGAGTGAAGATAGGGCCTTCATCTCTCCACTGGCTGAGGTCCTCAGCTGGAGCCGACCACATACGGATGTCTGGACCGCAGTACTCAGTGTTCTTCACATCGTGTGAACCGATGATGTAGGCACGATACTTACCCGGATTGTCTGGGTCTTCAAATACTCTTGGTTCGCCATCTGGGAGGTGTTCCCACAGTGGCAGGTATGGGTTCTGAGCATTCATCATGAGCGATGCTCCCATACTCATCAAAGCTAAAAAAAGTTTCTTCATATAAGTAAATGCTTAATGTTTTCAAAACTGTCGGCAAAGTTAGTCATTCCGCCTTACTTCCGCATTTACCTATGTTTCATATCTTTTTACTCATGTTACAAAAGGCAGTAATGTAGTTCTTTGCACGAACATTTTGAGAAATGTTCTGAACTGAAAGTCATCGTTCGCTTTGCGACGCTTTCGTAAGAAAGAAATTAAAAAAAAATAAAAGAAATTTCCGCATCAAAGATGCTTGGCCAGAAATTAACTCTTTGTAAAATATAATTTCTGAATAAAATTTCTTTTAATTTTTTTTAATTTCTTTCAGTTCAGGAGACCATCAAGGTCTCCGCCCCCTTAAAAGCTATATATCATACCAAAGTTAAGAGCAGTGCTGCCAAGGTTGAAGCCCACCTTGTGACTCGTCATCTTTGTGCCAGTGAAGTCGTTGAGCGACTTCTTGTCGAGGCTGTACCCTATGAACCCAAGATGTGTCTCAACCGAAATCTTAGGAGTGACAGCAATCTTCACACCAGGACGAATGCCCACACTCATGCCATTCGACTTTGGCGATCTGTTCATAGTCTGTCCTTTATTCCCTTCATAAGTGAAGTTGTCGTAGTAGCTATCGTATTTTTCACGCGAGTAAGTGTACCCAACACCTCCATCAAGGAAGATAGTGACTATCCCCGACTCGAAACAGTTGTATCTAACAAATGGCAGCACCGACAACTTCCACGTCTTGTCCTTAATATCTTCAATATAAGTAGAAGTGACGCTCTTCACACTACCGTTCGTGAAAGACAAGCGCGCCTCAAGGCCTATAGCCCATTTGCTCGACAGGTCGTAGCCTATCGTTGGAGCAATAGAGTAGGTCGAAGGACCATCCGACGTATGTCCGTAGCCTAACGCCCCTCCTACCCACATCTGTGCGTTGGCAACAAAAGCCGATGCCAGCATCATGCACGAAAGTAATAATCTTTTCATATTCTCTACAGGGATTATCTTAAAGGTGGGCATTAGAATTCATATATCATACCAACATTCAGAGTAGTGCTTGAAGCATTGATGCCAATATGGTCAGTCTTCCTTTCTCTTAAAGGAGTCTTCTGCATAGCATGCGAGTAGCCAATGAAGCCAAGGTGAGTCTCGAGCTTGAAGTGCTTTGTCACATCAAACTTAACACCAGGACGGATGCCCACGTTCACATAGTTCGTGCTTGTTTCCTGATTGTAAGTTGTGTGCTCAATATTATTGTTCATCACTATTGTTTGCTCCAATTCAGTCTTCTGTTTGCTGTATTCGTAGCCAATGCTTCCATCGAGGAAGAAAGTGACGATACCAGTCTTGAAGAAGTTATATCGCACGAAAGGCTGCACACTATAATTGTTCGATGAGTTGCCCGTAGTTGCAGTTCTTACCTCGTTAATATTGGGATTAGTCAAGAAACTCTCCTCTGCATTGTGGCGAGAAGTCCTTCCAAACGACAACTGCAAACCTATCTCCCACTTGTCCGACAGACTATATCCCACCGTAGGCGAGAAGTCGAACTGATGCGATTTTATTGCGTCATCCTTCTGGTAGTCATAACCGATAGAACCACCAACCCAAACCTGCGCATTAGCAGCGATAGCACCTACCGCCAATACAAGACTAAGAAGTAATTTCTTCATTTCCTTTCTATTTTTTTAGATATTATTAAAGTTCTTTTTCTTAACAACTGCAAATTTACAACCTTTTTCCCTACCAACCCAAGGGGATTTCACCTAAATGGTGGGGAAATTCCCTATAGGATGGCAGAGGTAAAAAAAAAGGATGAAATCTATAGCTAAATAAGAAATAACATGATATAAAAGCGAAATGGGTAAGTTTTTGGGTAACTTTTTTTTGAAAAGTTACCCTACTTATTTTGTTGTTTTTCAAGACAATAGATTCGTTTGGGTAAGAAAACTAACTTTTGAGTTTTAATACCTTCTTATGCGTATGCGCATAAGAAGGTATAGAAGGTGAAAACTTAGTTTTCTTAACTTTTTGGTTTTATCGTATTATATTTCAGTTAGTTAAGTAGGGTAACTTTTCAAAAAAAAGTTACCCAAAAAGTTACCCACTGTACTTTCCTGTGTCTTTTCCTGAATTAGGTTTAGCAAGGGGGAGGGAGTCTGTTGTATAAACAAAAAACATACGGAAGAATGAGGTCAATCTTCCGTATGATTGAGGTCAATCTTCCGTATGTTTGAGGTCATTCTTCCGTATGTTTGAGGTCATTCTTCCGTATGTTTGAGGTTGTTTTTGCGGAAGAATGTGGATGTTCTTATGCTGCCAGTTTGGTTTACTCCAGTGGGAGGAACCAGTTCTTCTTGTCTGAGAGTTTGGTGAAGAGAGCAGCGTTGAGAGTACCGTCGCGACGTGCTACCTTGTCGGCAAGGAAGATAGGGTCGTTGCGATGGAGGGAGAGACGCATGAGGTCGTAGTAGCGGAGTCCTTCAGCTGCGGTCTCGAGTGCCATCTCGTCGCATATCTTGTTCTCGACATAGAGGATGGAGTCGGAGAGGGTGGCGAGGCGGTCGATGGTGCCTGTAGCCTTGTTGAAACCAATGACGTATGTGGTGTCGGCATTGGCATCGCCACATCCACGAGAGTGGATACCCATAGTGTTGCTGCGGTCGAAGGTGTATTCGCTGAATGAGATGAGGTCGCCTGCTGCCTCTCGTTCGTAGTCTGGAAGGAATGGTGTCATGTAGTCCTGTGACCAGTAGTCCTTGCAGAGACCGAACTTGAGTACGCAGAAGGCTGCGTTTGGATAGCCTGCACGGTTGAGTGCTTCTGCGTAGCGGAGATAGACGTGCTGGATGCGGTAGAGGCATACGGAGGTCTGTGATTGGTACTTGTTGCACTGCTGGCGAACGGCTGAGAAGGCGTTGCTTGCCGATGGGTTGGCACGGAGGGTGTAGATGCTCTGCTGGCGAAGGTCACCACGAAGGGAGTTGCTCGCAAAGAAGGTGGTGTCGCTTGGTGCGATGGTGTCGGAAAGGGATGTGAGAGGGTCGGTCTCTATCATCACAAAACGCTGTGACTGTGACAGTTCGTCGTAGGCAGGAGAGTGGGTTGCCTGGTAGAAGTAGTTGTTCTTCTCGGTAGAGTTGAACACATCTGGAAGGCGTGTGATGATACCGTCGTATTCTGTTTCCTCCATTGGGATGAGGGTGAGCAACTGTCCTCTTTGTGTAGAGGTGAAGGTCGATGCATAAGCATCGCCGATGTTCTCGAAATTGCGGTTTGACCATCTAACATAGTTGTTGAGGATAGGATGGGTGTCGCCCTGCTTTGTGAAGTAGTCGTGATAGTACTTGGCTGCCTCCTGATAGCGTCCTGCCCAGAGACAGAGGTCGCCGAGAAGCACTCGCACAGGGATGTAGAAGAACTGTGAGTCGTAGTTGCCGATGGCACCGTACTGTGGTGTCTTGGTATCGACGTATGGTGCGAGGTCGTCGATGAAGTAGTTGGCAATCTGCTCTACATCGTAGTGAGGGTAGAGTGATGGGTCTGCTTCCTTCTCTGTGAGGATAGGCTGTGTGTAGAATGGCACGCTGCCATAGTTGATGGCAAGCTGGAGGTAGGTCCACGCACGGAAGGCAGAGATGGCTGCATATTCCTTCTCGAACACACGGTCGCCACGCTTCATGAGTGTGGTGTCGGCATTGGCAAGGAAGTAGTTGCAGTTCTGGATGATGGCGTAGTAGTCGCGTGCATCGTTGTATGGGTTGGTGGCATCAGCCTCGAAGTTGGCAAGTGCCTGAAGGTCGAGTGAGGCATGGTCTGTGAGCGAAGTGAGGTCGCCGCGCAGTTCTCCGAGCAGGATGGTGCGGTCGGCTATCTTCTGCAGCTTGTTCACGATGCCGATGAGGGAATAGACTGTGTCGTTTGGTGTGGAGAGGGTGTTGTCTTCCACAAACGATACGAGGTCGGAGTCAGCCTTGGTACATGAGCTGAGGGGGAAGAATGAGGTGCTGAGCGTGAAGAGCCCGAGCATCAACACGCCTACACCTTTCTTTAATGTATGATTATTTGTGAAGTTCATTTTGGTTGAAGTATTACAAGTTAATCTTTAATCCGAGAGCTACGCTGCGACCTGAAGGGATGAGACCGCGGTCGATGCCCATGCCGAGAACAGAGTTGGACATGGCATTCTCTGGGTCGGCACCGAGGTAGCGAGTGACGGTGAAGAGGTTGTAGCCTGCTGCCCAGATGGTGAGTCCCTGCATGTATGCTGAACGGATAGGGATGCGGTAGCTGAGAGTGATGTTCTTGAGCTTGAGGTACGAACCATCCTCTATCCAACGGTCAGAGAAACGGCTGTTGCCCATAGGGTCGAGGAAGGATGCTCGTGGCACGGTAGTCTCCTGACCGTCATGAGTCCAGCGGGCAAGCATGTGGGTGGTCTGGTTGTAGAAGTACGAACCCGACTCGAGGATGCTGCGCTGGTAGTTGTAGATGTCGTTTCCGAGTGAGTAGTTGAACGATGCAAAGAGGGAGAGGTTCTTCCAAGATAGTTTAGTGCTGAAGTTGCCGTAGATGTCAGGGTTTGGATCACCGATAATCTGCATGTCCTTCTCGTTGATGCACTTGTCACCGTTGATGTCCTGGAACTTCATGTCACCAGCCTGGAAGTAGGTTCTTGCACCTGTGTTGGATGTGATGAACTGCTGTGCCTCTGCTGCCTCTGCTGCGTTGATATAGACACCATCTGTCTTGTAGCCGTAGAAGAGACCTGGAGCACTACCCACCTCTGTGAGGATAGTGGCATCGTAGAGGTTGGTAGTCATAGACTGTGCGTTGCGTGGAAGACGCTTAATCTGGCTCTTGTAGTGACCTACGCTTGCACCGAGAGACCACTTCCAGTCCTTTGTGGAGAGGAGCTTGATGTCGATGTTGGCATTAAATCCTTCGTTGTGGATGCGCCCGTCGTTAAGCCAGTTGGTCTTGAGACCAGAGATGTAGGAGAGGGTGCCGAGTGTGAGGAGGTTGTAGGTGTTGGCATTGAAGTAGTTGAAGCCAACGAAGAGGCGGTTGTTGATGAACGAGCCCTGAAGACCTACAGTAGCACGGGCTGTTGTCTCCCACTGGAGGCGTGTGTTACCGATGTTGGACATGGTGATACCAGAGAGGGAGTTGAACACCTTACCTGCTGTGAAGTATGTGCGCGAAGCGGTAGTGTTGATATTGTCGTTACCGAGAAGGTCGAATCCGGCATTGATCTTGAGGAAGTTGATGCCTCGATTAGGACGGAACCACTTCTCGTTTGTGAGTACCCATGCAGCCTCGACAGAAGGGAAGAAACCGAATGCGTAGTTGCCAATCTTCACACCTTCGTTGGCATCAACACCGAACTTGCTCGAACCGTCCATAGCGACACCTGCCGAGAGGTAGTAGCGTTCGAGGTAGTTGTAGTCGGCTGTGAGGTAGTATGTCACATCGATGTCGTTGTTGTCGATACCGTCTGTCTGCTTGTACTTGAGCGATGAAGACATGTTAGGTGTCTTGTCGTTACCTGTGTTGTAACCAATCTGTGTGTTGAGGTGGTATGTGTCGTGGAGGTAACGGAATCCTGCACGAGCCGAGATGTAGTGGCCACCATAACGATGGTTGAACATGCCGTAGAAGTCGTTCATCACGGTAATCTGACGACCTGCAAGGGCTGAAGCACAGTTCTCAACCTTGCCGATACCCTTCACCTCGTAGTCTGGTACACCATTGGTTGGGAGGTAGTAGTTTTCATCTGTGTTGATGAGTTGGAAGGCGAACTGGTCGGCTATTGCCCATGAGCGGTTGATGTCCCAGCGTGGTGTAACGCTGAGGTTGACCATACGGTTGCCGAAGTAGTTCTTGTTTCCACCCTCTGCATTGCGAAGGAGTGCAACAGGGTTGGCAAGTGATGTGGTGTAGTCGGAACGACTTGTCACTACATCAGAGAGGTAGTCGTCAGCCTCTGCCAAGTAGTTGGAGATGTTGCCCTTTGTGTCGAATGCGTATGGAGAGAGGAATGGAGACTTGATGAGGGAGAGGAAGCCTGGAGCAGAGATGATACCATCAGTGACATCAGTCTTCACACCATCGTCGCGAAGGTTGCGAGTGACATCGGAATAGCTTGCATCGAAACGAACGCTGATGTCCTTTGTGACAAAGATATCAGAGTTGAGACGAAGGTTGAAGCGATTGAACGAGAAGTCCTGAAGGGTAGCATCACCACCAGCATATCCGACCGAGAGGTTGTAGTTGGCTACATCATCACCACCCTGAACATTGATGGAGTAGTTCTGAGTGAACGCCTGGCGATATGTCTCCTTTGTCCAGTCTGTACTGTTGTGGTACATGTTGTAGTAGTGGTAGTTAGGGTCGGTCTGGAGGAACTTGAACGAGTTGTCCTTTGTGCCTGTTGTACCGATGAGTTCAGAAGCATAGACGCGGAACTGCTGTGAGTTCATGAGTTCTGGAATCTTAGGGAGCATCTCGTACGAACCACCTATGCTGACATCAATCTTTGTAGCCATCGACTTGTTGCGCTTGGTCTCGATGATAAGCACACCGTTGGCTCCCTTTGCTCCGTAGATGGCAGCACCATTCTTGAGTACGGAAACCTTCTCGATGTCCTCGACCATGATGTTTGTGAGGATGTTGTTGAAGAAGCCGTCGTGGAGCGATACGCCATCGTACTGCATGTTCTGGATGACACCATCGATGATGACGAGTGGCTGTGCGTTGGTGTTGAGCGAGTTGATACCGTTCATGAACATACGAACGCCCT
Organism: uncultured Prevotellaceae bacterium; assembly: GCA_937893145.1. Lineage (GTDB taxonomy): Bacteria > Bacteroidota > Bacteroidia > Bacteroidales > Bacteroidaceae > Minthosoma. The sequence goes on from CALBJW010000113.1 coordinate 27,736, forward strand.
GTGAGCTCTGTCCGCTACGAAGGGTGGTGTACATATCGCCACCAAGCGACTCCTGAATCTGGTTGTCGATTGAGATGTCGTTGTTGTTGTATGTGGCGAGTACAGTCTTCTTGTTGATGGCTGTGATGGACTTGTTGAATGTCTCATTGAAGAGGGAAGAGTAGATAGTCACATCAGCCACCTTGCCTGTGGTGCCGATAGGCTGCTGAACCATTGCATAGCCTTCACCGCTGAAGATGAGGGAAGTGACATGCTTTGGTAGTTTGATGGTGTATTCACCATTATCGTCGGTCATGGCTGAGTAGCGTGCGTTGTTGAATGCCTGTACACGAATACCCACTGCTGGCTGATTGGTTGATGCGTCGATAACACGGCCCTTCCATTCGGTTGTAGCTTCCTTTGGTGCTTTGTTTTGTGCTGAGGCACCGATGAGGAGGAGCGATGAGTGGAGGATGAGTGTGAGGACGAGTGCAAGTGCCTTTTTATTCATATTAGTTTTCATTTGCGTACCTCCTTTCTTGATTTAGCGGCAGCGTTCTCCTTCTCCTGCTCTTCGGCGAGGATATCCTCGTCTGTGATAGGTTT
>CALBJW010000114.1 GCA_937893145.1 uncultured Prevotellaceae bacterium
CTCTCTCCATCCGAACTCATCAATCCTACAAACAAGAACAACCCAGGCAATCCGCTCGAACTCCGTGCCACAAAGAACTGGTACCTCCCACTCGGCGACCACCAGCAGTGGCTCAAGGAATGGATTCTTGAAGGACACAAGGAGTGGCGTTCAAATGTTTATGGCCAGTGCAAGTCTTGGCTCGACATGGACCTCCAGCCTCGTGCCATGACTCGTGACCTGTTGAGGGTGCTGAGGGCAAGGTGCTTTATGTGTGGTTTGATGCCCCTATCGGTTACATCTCTAACACTAAGGAACTCTGCGACCGCGAACCAGAGAAGTGGGGGTCATGGCAGAAGTGGTGGCAGGACGAGGACAGCCGTCTTGTTCACTTCATCGGTAAGGACAACATCGTGTTCCACTGCCTCATCTTCCCAACAATGATGCGTGCTCATGGCGAATACATCATGCCAGACAATGTGCCATCAAACGAGTTCCTCAACCTCGAAGGCAATAAGATTTCTACATCTAAGAATTATGCCGTTTGGCTCAACGAATATCTTGAAGAACTTCCAAACCGCCAGGATGAGCTTCGCTATGTGCTTACTGCTAATGCTCCTGAGACTAAGGACAACGACTTCACATGGGCTGACTTCCAAGCTCGTTGCAACAACGAACTCGTTGCTGTATATGGCAACTTCGTGAACCGTGCTCTCCAGCTCACACAGAAGTACTATGGTGGCATCGTGCCTGAGTGTGGCGAACTTACTGATGTTGACAAGGCCACTCTCGCTGAGTTCAACGAGGTGAAGACTAAGGTCGAGAACCTCATCGAGGCATTCAAGTTCCGTGATGCCCAGAAGGAAGCTATGAACCTTGCTCGTATCGGTAACAAGTACATCGCTGATGAAGAGCCTTGGAAGGTCATCAAGACCAACCCTGAGCGTGTGAAGACAGTCATCTACATCTCACTCCAGCTCACAGCCAACCTCGCCATCGCATTCGAACCATTCCTCCCATTCTCATCTGCTAAGCTTCGTGAGATGATCAACATGCCTGAGGTGAACTGGGAAGAACTCGGCAACACAAATATCCTCCCTGCAGGCAAGCAACTCAACAAGCCTACTCTCCTCTTCTCTAAGATTGAGGACGAGGTGATTAAGTTCCAGATGGACAAGCTCGAGGCTACCATCAAGGCTAATGCTGAAGCAAATGCTGAGGCTGCTCCTGTGAAGGACATCATTCCATTCGACGACTTCACAAAACTTGACATCCGTGTAGCTACTGTCAAGGCTTGCGAACGAGTACCAAAGATGAAGAAGCTCCTCAAGTTCTCTCTCGACGATGGCACTCCAAAGGGCCGCACCATCGTATCGGGCATCGCTCAGTGGTACGAACCAGAGCAGCTTGTAGGCAAGCAGGTTCTCTTCATCGCCAACCTTGCTCCACGCGAGTTCAAGAATGGCCTCGTGAGCGAAGGTATGATACTCTCTGCCGAGAACTACGACGGCTCCATCAGCGTGACTACCGTTGAACATCCTGTAAAGGGTGGTAGTCAGGTGTGCTAAAGCCTCGTTGAGTGAAAAGTGAAGAGTGAAGAGTGAAGAGTGAAAAATTTGCTACCGCCTTGGTGCAAGAGCAGTTTGCGCTGCGCTTGATATTCCAAGAGGACATATCAGTCCGGTAGGAAATTTTTCACTCTTCACTCTTCACTTTTTAAACACCTCTTCATTCACAAGCACTAATATATTGGTCCAGAAAGTTCAATACATAGATAACAAAAAAGATTGCAAAAGGCAAACTTACCTCTTGCAATCATATATAAGTATTGTTTGATGCGAAAGAATTATTAGTTACTTGCTGGTGTTGGTGCAATTGTTCCAATGTCATAACAATGACCTGCATCAAACTGCATATTGCTTTCGAAATGTACCGTCATCGGACCACCTGCTGCCTGACCATAGCCAGCGGTAACTGCGATTCGAGATCCTGCACTACTTGTAGGGATGAATGCAATAAAGAATGTACCACCTTCTGTAGGGATATCAGTCAATCTAATTACATTTGTACAATCATTTTCAAAGTTGTTAATAATTACACCTCCAGAACCTGTGCCTGTACTACCCGCAGTACATGTACCAGCTAAGTGCCAATTGTCTGATTCTGCCTTCAAATCAACATAATTACAACCAGAAGTAACAGTTATATAGAAAAATGCACATACATTTTTCATAGCAAGAAAACCAGAGCTAATGTCACCCTTACCAATTTGTATACAGGCATTAGGATCAAATGAATTTTTAGTAGCCTTTTGTACTGCTGGGATATTAAACTTAACGCCATTCGCTGTCAACCTTGCTGCCGACTGAGCTGGGTAAAGAACATAATAGGTTCCTGCATTTGCATAAGATTTTCCTGTAAAAGTAGCATCATTATGTTCTGTTAGATAACTTTTGAAACTGAAAACATCTCCCATTTCATTTTCATGACCAGATGCAAACACAGACACCTTGTCTGTTTCTGTCCAATGTATATCCTTTGAATCAGGGAAATTAGGTAAGAAAGCACGGGTGCCAGGATTACCAGCTGATATGCCAAAAGTCATATCAACTTTAACATCATCACCAATCACCTCTTCAGCTTCATTTGAACAAGAAGAGAATAGAGCAGCACATGCCGCTATAATAAATGTTGTCTTAAAAAACTTCATATTTACCTTATTATTTTTTAACGTCTTTTATTTATTTGCCATCTCATTCATCCATTCCTGCATACTACGACTCTTTGCTCCCGAACTTGTCTGCTGCCAATCTGTTCCATGATTAGTCAATCCCTCAAGACCGAACGACTTAGTATAATTAGTATCCCCACTTGTTGAAATTACATTTAATGCCTGAAACATAATAACTTTCACTTCAGGTTTTGCGATTTTACTTTTCATTCTGTTAATAAATTTAGTTAGTTCTATTTTAATTTGTTATTATATTTTACGATTTGCTTACTAATCTGCACAAAATCGAGACAAAAGTACTTACAATAATCAAGAACAAAAAACATTTTTTAGAAAATCACCCCCCCCGTTAACATTTTTTAATACTTTAAGGCATCTGCGCATAGCTTTTGCATTTAGAAGAGCATTTTATGCGCAGCCATTCATAACATTTGCAAGCCCATATGTTTCATTACAAATTTCTTCCTGAAAAACTATTGTTCCCTACACCACTCTAAACAATAATCATTTCATATCAACTTCATCTTTCTTAACCACTCAACGAAAAACAGGTCGTAAGTACTATAGATTCCTTTGTCCTGAGTGATGAAATCCTTGTCGAGCAAACCTTTGACTGCAGAAAGAACAGAGCTTGAGGATATGAGGCGGTACTTTCTTACGAACTGTCCTCCTGAGATGCTTGATGCCTTTCCTTCGGCAGAGATGGCGAGGAAAAGGTTGCGCTGCTTCTCGGGCATCTGACTTAGGATGGTTTCGTACGTGTCAGAGGCGAGATTGAGAAGGGTGTCAACTGCGATGTCTATCATATCAACAGTACATGTTGCTCCTTCGGGGGTTGATGAGTAAAGTATATTCATGACCTTCTGGAGATACATCGTTGTGCTATTGAAACGATTGTAGATGGTTTCTACAACATCGACATTTAGACATTTGCCTACTGCATTGAACTTCTGCTGACAAAATTCTATGTATCTGTCCAGCGGGATAGGTTGGAGGTTGATAATAGTGACTGACTGGTAGAATGGACGACTTGGGGTGACAAACATACCACTCATGAGGTGGCGGTGTGAACCAGAGAAGATGAAATTAGCATTGCTGCAGTGCTGTATGTATGTGCGTAACGACGCCTCCACCTTTTCCCCATCAGGATATTTGAGTATCTGTTGAAACTCGTCGATTGCTACGATGCATGGACGATCTGCATTCTGCAGATAAGCAAATATCTCGCTGAGAGTTGTTGCTGGATTGGCAATGTTGCCAAGCCCTAATCCCCATACTGGGTTGCCATTGATGTCGAAGCTTATTTCGGAACGAACAGAGGACAGCATGTTAAGGAAACCTTCCCATACGGTGCGTCCTTTGGTTCGGAGTGTCTCAAGCACGGCTTTACCAAAAACGTTGATAAAGTCGTTGAGCGAACTGGTAGAGTAGATATCTACTTCAAATGTGTAGTATTTGTTCTTTATGTCTGGTTGGGCGAGACAATGGCGTATGAGGTCAGTCTTTCCCATTCGTCTTGGTGAAATGAGAGCTATGTTATTCTGGTTTGTCAAGAGGTTGACGATGGTCTCAGTTTCCTTAACTCTGTCGCAGAAATACTCTGCTCCAGCATATCCGTTGGTGATAAATGGATTGCGTTTCATCTATAAATCAATAGTTTAATATTATCATCACTTTATGATGATTATAAAATGATGATGCAAAAGTACAACATTTTGTTGAATTTCCAAAAAGAAACAATAAAAAGTATTTTTTTCATTACAATTTTTCTACAGAAGAACTCAGGTCCCATACACCACTCTAACCAATACAACAATCCCCATCGCACTTTACATGTAGGTGCAATGGGGATAATTGTATATTTGAATCATTTACTTTTTAAGAACAATTTCGTAGGTTCCTGCAACCTTGTTGGCGAATTGCTGTGGGTTGACTCTTGTAATACCCAAGTTGTATTTGGTGAGTTGGTCTGGGTTGTTGACTGTGAATGCTTCGTCTGGATAATTGTCGAAACTCATATAGCCATTTACTTTGCTAAAGAAAACGAGGTCGCATCTATCCTTCATATCATCTACAAGACCTGCCTTAGGAGTGACAACAACCTTTACCTTTGCTACAGCATCAAGATTCTTTGTTGAACCGAGATTCTTTGTTCCCTTACCAGGCTGTGTGATTTCAAAAGTCTCCATTGTACCGTTGAGGTCTGTAATCTCGTAAGAAACGCTAACCATATTGAGTACATCTGCCGAGAATTCATATTCCAATGTACCGTTAAGCATCTGGTTTTCCTTAGCTCCTGGTACACCATTGTCTGGACCGCCAGGGAAATATGTATCTGGACCAGGATTGACAAATGGATCATCCTTTTCACATGATGTGAAACCGAATATTGATGTGAGCGCTACTGCTGCGATTGCGAGAATTGTGTTAAACTTTTTCATAATCATTTTAATTTTTTTGGCCCCCCAGCCCCCAAAGGGGGAGGCTATCCAGATGGATGTGGGGGATTTGTTATTACTTATTTATTTTATTACTTTGTCATTACTCTGCGGATGCCCTCCCCCTTTGGGGGCTGGGGGCCGCCTTTATTCTTTTGACGATGCAAAGGTACGGACATTTTCCCTCTTGCAAAGTAATTATTATGAAAACAAAGCGTACAAATTGTGAAGTTCACATCTTGTACACCTTATTCATAAAATGTACCGAGTAGTTACTTCAATGATGCCTGTGCGATAGCAAATTCATCGCGTGTGAAGATGCTGGTAGTGTTGTACCAATAGTCGATCTGTGCATCATTCTGAGTGAGCATTGCATTAGACTTGCAGTATTCCACAATTTTATCGCGTGTGAGAGCTGCTGCGAGGTGTTCATTGATATTCTTACCTGCGAGATATTGATCGATTGACTTTACGAGATTGTCACAAGCCTTATTCTGAAGGTCGAGAACGTACATCATCTTCTTGCTGATGACATCCTTCTTGATTTCTTTGCCCTGCTTATTGGCAAGCTGCACCTTCTTGATTGCCTTGCCCAATTCGCGGTGGATCTGCTGGTTCTGCGATAGTGCAATCACTTCATTGATTGCTGGATTGAGTTCGACCTCTGGTAAAGTTTCTGCCATTGCAGCGATTTGATTGAAACCGTTGATTTGGTTAGCTACATTCTGTAACGATTCAAAAGCTCTGTCAGATGAAGTCTGAGCGTTAGCTACGAGTGAACTGAAGAAAAGAACTGCGATTGCGAGGATTGTGTTAAACTTTTTCATAATTGACATTTGTTTTTTTTTGGCCCCCCAGCCCCCAAAGGGGGAGGCTATCCAGATGGATGTGGGGGATTTGTTATTACTTATTTATTTTATTACTTTGTCATTACTCTGCGGATGCCCTCCCCCCTCGGGGGCTGGGGGGCCGCCTTTTTTCTTTTGACGATGCAAAGGTACGGACATTTTAAAGCCTATCGCGGATAGGTTGTGAAATGGTTTTGGACAATTTGTGAACTTCATAAAGTGTACGTATTTTTCATGAATTGTACGGAAAAGCGAGAGAAAAGCAGGCGAGAATTATTGAAAATGGCAAATTTTACACACGAAGAAAAAAATTTTTTTTGCGATTTTCTTATACACTTTATACACAAAAGCCATTTTTGCCACTTATATAACTAATTATCAGTGCATTAAAAAAGTGTATGATTTCAAAAAATCATACACTCCTTTATACACTTTATACACATCCTGCACTTTATACACTTTATACACGCAATCATACACGGTACTCAACATCTTATTTATCAGCATTATATCCCCCAAGAATACCGTTAGTGTATAAAGTGTATAAGGAATTACACTAAATTATTTAAATGACCATCCTCCTTGCACTTTCATTTTCACGACCGGTCATGAAAGCTTTCCCTTGCGGTCGTGAAAGCTTTCATGACCGCAAGGGAAAACAAATACTACATATTTAACATTGCTAAATACTGTAGTTTAACGGATTAGGTTGACCACTTTGAGTCTTAATTGTAAAGTCTGTTGA
>CALBJW010000115.1 GCA_937893145.1 uncultured Prevotellaceae bacterium
ACGGGCAGGAATCTCGAACCGATAGTACGTATTAACTGACGTAAAACCGTGAGACTCCAAGAAGGATACGGGAAACGCCTTGGTCGTATCGCTCTCGGCAACCAGTCGTATTTCTTCCTGCTTGTCTTTAGGAATGTCCAGCGCTGTGAACGAGTCGATGAACTGGAACGAAAGCGTTATGTTCCTGCCTGTCCAAGGTGGAGCAACAACCTTTGCTGTATCCAGTTTCACATTGCGTTCGTGTAACACCAGCGTACCTAAATCATCGGTGGTAGGTCTAATCCAAAGCGTGTCATGTGCCACATGCGTAATTCGCATCAATATATTTTGTTCCTCACAAGGCACAACGAACACTCCTGCATTGCTGCAAGCTGCATGTTGGATGAGTGTGGTATCGGCTGCATGAAAGAGGGAGACGGTTGCGTATGATAGCAAGGTGCTGTCCTGCCCCATCACAGTACCGCGATACTGGATGAGTTGTTTGCGAAGTGCTTCAACATAGATTATGTTTTCATTCACAATGCATCGTATTGGGTAGTATGCTGTGATTTGTCCCAAAGCTTCAGGAACAGTTGCATCTGCAATGTCGGCTGTGATGATGAAATTCTCCAAATCATTGTTGATGGCACATATCTGGTATTCGTCTTGCATCAATGTCAGTTGTTCCAAGACCTCAGGCAAAGGAGTGTCTTGGAAGGAAACCGTGATGCGCTGGGCATGTATGGATACGCACACCCACAATACTACGAAAGGTATGAGAAGTCGTTTCATGACTATTTGCTTGTCTGTTCAATAATCAGGATATCACTCTCACGACGCACATTCAGGCGGTCAAAGCCATTCAGCAGGTTCAGGACTTCGTCCAAAGACTTTCGCTTGTTCCACTTCAGCAACATTCTTATTGACTTTGTCTCTTCATCTGCAAATCGGCTTTCCACCTTATAGTGCTGTTCCATCTGCATCATGATAGAGTCAAAACGCACATCCTTGAAGAGTACGATGCTGTCGCCTACGGTCTTTATCTCTGCCTTCACAGTTGAAGAATCTGTCTTTGGAGTCTGTTCTGTTGTCACCTCTTCGGTTGGGGCATTCCAACTGCGTGTAAAGAAAGATGTACGCACTAAGGCATAGCTTAGTCCTGAAAGCAAAATGAAGAAAGCAATCGAAGCAGCAATCTTGCGTATTGGGAAAAGAGTCTTTCTGTTTGAATGGAGTTGAACTACATTTTGCTCATCAGCAGATTCAAACTTCTCATCAAGGTAATTCTCTTCATAGTCGTAAGCATCAGTCTTGAAACTGCCAAACAGCACACTATATGCTTTCCACTCTGTAGGGATATCTTTGTTATTGGCAAAATAGTCAGACAATTCCTGCTCTTCTGCTTCTGTTGTCTGAGCTGACATGAACTTGTCAAGAAGTTCCTTTATTCTATTATTCATTGTAGCATTTATTTAATTGATTGATTAATGTTGCTCGGGCTCTGCTAAGTGTTCCTCGAACGGAGGACTCTGTAGTGCCAAGGATTGAGGCAATTTCTGCATACGAGAGATTCTCAACATTTCGCATCCTCACAATAGCTTGTTGCTTGTTGGATAGAGAACTAACGGCTTGTTTCAGCAATAGTTGCTGTTCTTGCTCTTCCATCGTACTCTGTGCATCTACGCTATTCAGAGGTTCACTTGTCACATCATCAAGCGAGAATGTCCTTTTTCGCTTACGCAGCATATCAATCGACACGCTTCTTACGACAACAGTAGCCAAATGGAGCATCTTGTCTGGATGCGGAATGCTATTCCTTCGCACCCAGAGAATTGTCATCGTCTCCTGAACCGCATCTTCGGCATCATCAGGAGAGGATAAGTAGCACAATGCCGTCCTCAGTATCTGTGCCCTTATCTTGCTGACAGTTTCTGTGAATTCTTTCAGTTCCATTCTTGTTCCATTTTAGGTGGTTTCACTTATATATCGTAGAAAGCGTGATTTCGCTACACAATAAATAGATTTTTTAATATTAACGAAAATATATTATGAATATTGTAAATAACACACAGCGTCTCTTTCATTTTTACCTTCTCTGTTGTTATACAGTTCGTTTCAAATATTTAGTGTGCCATTCTACGCAGTTTTTCATTAGTATTGGCACTTTTTTCAAGCTCTGCAACAAAAACTTCCGAAAAAATATCAGCAATTGATTAAATTTATGTAATTTTGTCTTCTGTAATTATCGTGATATTAGACATTTATTTATTTATTCCACAATATTTCTTTATATGGAAGATTTTAAGACACTTGTACAAACTCGACGTTCAGTTCGTAAGTTCACAGACCAGGAGATAAACCCAGATGACCTTCAGCTCATCCTTCGTGCGGCACTTATGTCACCAACAGGTAAGTCTGTTCGTGGTTGGCATTTCATCGTTGTTGATGATAAGAACATGCTTGAGAAGATGTCACTTTGTCGCCCTATGGGTAGCCAGTTCCTTGCAGAAGCAAAGGTGGCAGTTGTTGTGTTGGGAGATGCTAATGCAACTGATGTCTGGGTTGAGGATGCAAGTCTCGCTGCTTTGACTATGCAGTATCAGTGTACTGACCTTGGTCTTGGAAGCTGCTGGTGCCAGATTCGTAACCGTTTCATGAACGAGACAGAAAGTTCTGACAATATTCTTCGTTTCCTTCTCCATTACCCAGAAAATCTTGTTGCTGAGTGCGTGATTGGTATTGGTTATCCTGCCATCGAACGCAAGCCACAGAATGAAGACAACCTGAAGTGGGAGAACGTACATATTGGTTCTTTTAACGGAGAAGAGTAATGCGCATCGTATTCATTGGGGCAGGTAATCTTGCAACAAATCTTGCGAAGGCCTTGAAGGGTTCGGGAAATGAAGTGCTTCAGGTCTTTTCACGCACAGAAGAATCTGCATTTGCCCTCGCTGAGAAGATAGGATGTGAGCATACGACAAATATATATAATATAAGGTGTGATGCTGATGTTTATATCTTTTCGGTGAAAGATAGTGTGCTCGAACAGCTTGCGAATGCTCTTGCAACAAGGGTTCATCACAAACTGTTCCTTCATACAGCGGGTAGTATGCCTATGGACATTCTCCCTGTTGAGCATCGTGGTGTGATATATCCAATGCAGACGTTCTCGAAGAGTAGGGAAGTGGATTTTTCCGTCATTCCTACTTTTATTGAAGCAAAGCATGATGAGGACCTTATGATTATTAGGGAGTTGGCAGAAGGTATTACCAATTCTGTTCATGTGCTTCCTTCTGCAGATAGGAAGTCACTCCATGTGGCAGCGGTCTTTGCGTGCAATTTCGCTAATCATTGTTTCCGACTCTCCGAGAAGGTGCTTTCTGGGTATGGAGTTCCATTCTCTGTGATGCTTCCTCTGATTGATGAGACAGTACGCAAGATTCATGAGATTTCGCCTCGTGATGCACAGACTGGTCCTGCAGTGCGTTGGGATGAGAATGTGATGCAGAACCACTTGCAGATGTTGAGCGAGGATGATATGATGCGTGAAATATATGAATTGATGAGTAAAAGTATCCATGAGGATAACTCCCACCCAACTTATAACTTATAATTTATAACTTAGAATGATAAACTATGATTTAACGAAAATACGTGCTATCTTCTTTGATGTGGATGGTGTTCTTTCGTGCGAAACCATTACGCAGCATCCTAATGGCGAACCGATGCGAACCGTGAACATCAAGGATGGATATGCTATGCAACATGCTGTGAAGTGTGGATTGATACTTGCTATCATCACTGGTGGCAAGACTGAAGCTGTTCGTGTTCGTTACGAAGCACTTGGGTTGAAGGATGTTATACTTGGTGCATCTGTGAAGATTAAGACTTACGAAGAACTAAAGGCGAAGTATAATCTCAAGGATGAGGAGATACTCTACATGGGTGATGACATTCCAGACTATGAAGTGATGTCCCTTTGTGGTCTTCCATGTTGTCCTGCTGATGCAGCACCAGAAATCAAGGCTATAAGCAAATACATCAGTCACAAGAATGGCGGAATGGGATGTGGTCGCGATGTAGTTGAGCAAGTGTTGAAGGCACAAGGATTGTGGATGAACGATAATAAAGCATTTGGATGGTAAAAGGAGGTAAATACTACATTACATCGTCCATCGTACTTCGTAAATCGTAAATAATTATATGTTGTTAGAAAATTTAGGCAAATATAAGATAATCCTCGCAAGCAATTCGCCTCGTCGTAAGGAGTTGCTTGGAGGACTTGGACTGGACTTCACAGTTCGTACTCTTCAAGGCATTGATGAAAGTTATCCCGAGACTTTGAAGGGTGAGGAGATACCAATGTTCATTTCTGGACAGAAGGCTAAGGCATACAAGGAATCGATGGCAGATGATGAACTTATCATCACAGCCGATACCATTGTGTATGTGGATGGTGAGGTGTTAGGCAAACCAACGGACAAGGATGATGCTCGTCGTATGTTCCACTTGATGTCGGGTAGAAAGCATGAGGTGATAACAGGCGTGAGCATTGTGTCGAAAGAAAAGACTGTGCAGTTTGCCACAACAACTCAGGTGAGTTTTGCCGAACTTTCTGATGAAGAGATTGATTACTACATTGACCGTTATCGTCCTTACGACAAGGCAGGTGCCTACGGCATTCAGGAATGGATAGGATATATTGGTATCACAGGCATTGAAGGAAGTTATTTCAATGTGGTTGGTCTTCCTGTTCAACGCCTTTACACCGAGTTAAAGAAATACTGATACTATATGGCTCAACAACCTATTATTCACGAACTTGATGATATTGACATCAAGATTCTTCAGGCTCTGCAGGAGAATTGCAGATTGACAACAAAAGAACTTGCACTCAAGATACATCTCTCTACAACCCCTACCTTCGAGCGTCAGCGTCGTCTTGAACGAGAGGGCTTCATCGACAAGTATGTTGCCATCCTCAATGCTGACCATCTGGACCGTGGATTCCAGGTGCTATGCTCCGTCACCATGCGCCAGATAAACCATCAAGTAGCAGAAGAGTTCAAGTCACTCATCAACGGCTGGAACGAAGTCACCGAATGTTACAATGTCTCTGGTGAGGGCGACTACATGCTTAAGGTCTGTGTCAGCAGTATGCACCAGTACCAGCAGTTCATCCTCAACAAGTTGGGTTCATTCCCCTACATCGGACACATCAAGTCCATCTTCATTATGGATACCCTAAAACTCACCTACGGTTTGCCTTTGTAGGATAATCCGTTGTATTTGATGTTGTAACGCATTTTTCATAGAGAAAATGCAGTATGCAAAAGTTTTGCAAACTAAATCTGTACCTTTGCACCCAAATTCAAAAACAAATGAACATTGGAACCATAATATTCAAGCATCTATGGACACTTTTCAGCTTATGCATATCACTATGTAACGAAAAAACATAGCTTTGACGCTATTAGCATCCGAGACATAAACTTAATACCTTCATAACAACTTCATTTTTCCCTAAAGAAAAGCTATGGTTCAAATTCATCGTCAGTCGCCTGCATTTCTACGATACAGAATCCTTGATGAACTGTTTCGAGACACAAAGCATAAGTACAATATAGAAGCTCTTGTGAAAGAATGCAATGCTCGCATCAAACATTCCTCTCCAATCAACGAGAGGTCTATACGCAACGACATTACGAACATGAAAAATGATCCTGAATGGGGAATGAAGATTGTAGGATATGGAAGACCTGTAGAGTACTACAGGTACGAAGATGTCACTCAACCTTGTCGTCCTCTTGAAGAGTTTTCCGCCGACGAAGACAATTTGATAGGCAACGCTATTCAGATACTGTCATCATTCAAAGCACCTCAGTACAAATGGGCAAAGTTGTTCTTACAGATGGTGAAGAATACAGGTGGAGATGTCAAAAAGGACTCATGCGTTGAGTTTCAGAACAACGATGAACTGAAAGGTCTCGAATGGTTCAGTTCGCTCTTGGAATCATGCTTGAATCGTGAGCCTTTGACTATCGTATATAAGCCTTATCATTCAGAAGAACTCACTTTCGATGTTAGTCCTTATTGGCTCAAGCAGTACAACAACCGCTGGTTCTTGATTTGTAAAGATGACAGATACGACACTAATACACACCTCGCACTTGATCGAATAGTGTCAGTCGAAGCAAATCCATCCCTCCGATTCCGTCGGATGAAAGAATCGCAGGACACATATTACCGCCATGTGATAGGAGTCACCAAACACCCTAACGGACAGAAGAAGGAGGTAGTGCTTCGTGTTCAGCCAAAGCGCATCAAATACATAGAGACAAAACCATTCACCGACATGCAAACCATCAGTCATAACGAAGATGGAACCTACGATGTCAGTTTCCGTATTGAAATGAACATCGAAGAACCCGAAAAGAACAAGGAACTGATACAGACTATCATGTCATTTGGTAGTGATGTAGAGGTGATAAGTCCTGTGGAAATAAGGGATGAGGTGAAACGGAATATACAGATACTTATGGAAAGGTACTCATAGTTTGCAAATCATTTGTAAACAAACAATGTACTTTTGCATCCAAATATGAAAGAAGAATCAAATGAACACATACGATAATTACAATTTCGATCAATTAGTATCACAGATACAAACTGCAAACGAGGCACTGCAGAACAATGCACGACTCGTCATCAATCGTCATGTCACAGCAAAGGCATGGCTCACAGGGTATTATATAGTGGAGTATGAGCAGAAGGGAAGTGACAGGGCTAAGTATGGAGAAAAACTCATCTTTGAATTGTCAATGCGACTTGGCAAACGCAACTTCAGTACCACCAATCTGAAAATCTACAGACAATTTTATTTGACCTATCCCTCTCTATTAACAGAAGTCGGGAAGTTTATATTAGCTTATGCATCGATTGGTCAGTCGCTGACTGACTTGTTGCAACTACCAGAGAATAAGCAAAATAAGAAAAGTCAGTCACTGACTGACCAATTCATGCCAATTGCACAATCCAATACAAATGGACAATCAGTGACTGCCCAATTCAAGGGTGTATCCTCAGAGCTGCTTTTCAATCGACTCTCATTCACCCATCTTGCAGCCATACTTCCCATCAAGGATCCCCTTCAGCGAGCTTTCTATGAGACAATGGCTATTCGTGGCACATGGAGCGTACGCGAGTTGCAACGCCAGATAGATTCAAACTATTATGTGCGTAGTGGTTGGAGTCAGAAGCCTGAAGCCTTAGCAGACCTTGTGGACGGCAAAGCAGAACAGTCATCACTTGTGCTTGACATTAAGTCACCTTTCACATTCGAGTTCCTTGGTATAGCGGCAAAAGATGTGGTAGAGGAGTCTGACCTTGAAACAGCACTGCTTGATCATCTGCAGGATTTCATTCTTGAACTGGGCATGGGTTTCTGTTTCGAAGAGCGACAGAAGAAGATGCTCATTGATGACCGATACTTCAAGGCAGACCTTGTGTTCTATCATCGCATCCTAAAACGTCATGTCATCATAGAGCTGAAAGCCAATCGCCTCGACTATGCTGATACAGCCCAACTGAAGATGTACCTCGCCTATTATCGCAAGAATATCATGATGCCCGATGATAATCCTCCAGTCGGCATACTTATGTGTTCGGAAGTAGGTCAGGAGATGGCAGAATACACACTTCTCGACCTTGATGAGGATGTTTTTGTCTCAAAATACGAACTTAGTGTACCTTCAAAAGAACGTATGACAGAGTTCTTGCGGAAGGAAAATGAAGGGATGAACTCAATTGGCAACAAGCTAAGGTTCTAAGTTCAAAATTTGTACTTTGCAAGAGATTGCCGTCCTTCGTATTGTGCAAGCAAAATCCACAGCCACTATAAAATGGCAGACGAGGTTGAACCAGAACTTATCAGACTTCTCCCTCCAAAAGGAGGAATTGATGAAGATAATTGATAAGGGCGAAGAGTAAACATCATGATATTTTGAAATAACAGCGAGTTTGTAAATAATTTGCAGAATAAACACCGTACCTTTTCTTAAAAATATAATTAATCATATTACAATAAATGCATTATGGATAATCATTATAAGTTACCCGAAGTGTGTATTACAGATAAAAAATATCTGTATGGAACTTATATAGAGATGGCTTTTCACAATATGTTCCAAACCATGAACCACATTTACAGCAAAGTTCTTGGACGGGATGACATTACTTATGCACTCGAAGAGGCAAAGAAAGGAAGCGATCAGGACTTTGCTCAATATAACTTGTGGAAGAAGATGATTGATTCGCTCCACTATGCAGAGAAAGAAGAGGAAAAACTAAGAGCTGTTGAATTGCTATACAAGCATTTCCCTTTTTTAGAGCCCTTCGTCGATAATTTCGTGAAACAGAGATATAAGAAGGAGAACAAGAAGACAGAGCATGATGCTTACGAGGACTTTGATGTACATAATGAGCAGGATAATGTTTACTATGTACTTGAAGCGGTTTCTACAATCATTCGTGAACTTAGAAATGAGTTCTCACACTATCTATTTTATCCATCAGACACTCAGCTACGACATTTTGCAAAATACGAGCAACAAATTCTTCATTGCTTAAAGAACACATTTGATGGTGCTCGCAGAGTAACAAAAAGTCGCTTCGGTCTTACAGACCAGCAGGTTGAGTGCGCAATGCGATTTACTAAGCCTAAGTCTTTCAAAGATAAGCCAAAGGAAAACCAAACCTACAGGTACCGAATGGCGGATGTAGAGATCGTGAATGGCAAGTATATTATGCACTTTACTGAATTTGGCATATTCTTTCTCATTTGTCTATTCTTGGAAAAAAGATATGTGAAGATTTTCAGTGACAAACTCAAACTGGTTTCAAAGCAAGATCAGGGAGTAATCCTGGAGATGGCAAGTATTTATTCTATCAGAATGCATGCAAAGAGAATTACAAGCGAGCGTAATATCGATGCTTTTGCTCTTGATATGATTAACGAAATCCGTAAATGCCCAGAAGAATTGTATGAGCTTCTAAATGAAAAGGACAAGGCAAAGTTCAAAGTTCCTGCAGGTTTGGCTGAGGATGGTATCACAGACGAAGCATTCATGGTTAGAAAAGCAGGAAGAGACCGTTTCCACTATTTTGTGATGAAATATATAGATGAGAACAAACTCTTTGAGAATCTTCGTTTTCAAGTTTCTTTGGGAAAATACTTCTATGAATTTTATCCCAAGCAGTGTATTGACAGCACCTCGCAAGATAGAGTTCGTTCGCTGTGCAAGGACTTGTCTGGCTATGGTCGTTTGTCCGAAATAGAGAATGAGCGAACTTCTGTATGGAAAGGTATAATTCGCAATGTAGATGATGTCCATCGTAATGACATCACAGATCAACCATACATAACAGACCATAAGGCAAACTATGTACTTAATGGAAATCGAATAGGACTGAAATTCATCGAGTCCAATCAACAGAAAGCACTCTATATGCCAGTGTTAACTGACGATGGAGCCATTAATCTGGCACCTGACTGTTGGTTGAGCAAATATGAACTTGCACCTTTAGCCTTTTTACTTCATTTGACAAGTGGTAAAGTTGCTGAACAGATAATTATTGATTACATTACTGCATACCGCAGTTTGTTTTCTGACATTGCAAGTGGCAAACTCGTTCCACAGCAAAATGAAATAACTCTTCGTAGTGTATTAAATTCTCGTTATGGAGGTCTTAATCTTGAGGACATTCCTAAGAAGCTTCAATGCTATCTGTTGAACAAGGATGAATCCATAGAGATAAGGTTCAAAGAATGGGCATCAACATTTGTTGACCGCATTTACCGATCAACACAAAAAAGAATAGAATCGTTCAACAATAAAGAACAGCAGATCCGAGATCCTAAGAACAACAAGATTGGAAAGAAGAACCATGTAGCCTTGCGTGCAGGAGAAATTGCATCTTACCTTGCAAAGGATATGCTCTATTTCCAGCCAACCACAGACAACGGACGCAATAAATTGACTGGATTGAACTATCGTGTGCTACAAGCTAACCTTGCCACATACAATGATGGAAACTTTGCCAGAATCAAAACTATACTTGCAAATGCCAGATTAATCAACAACGCAGATAGAGCTTTGGACAATCCTATACTTGCTACTGTATGCAAAGGTTCGCCGAAAGACATTTATCAGCTCTACAATGCATATCTTGCAGCCAAGAAAGAGTATTTGCAGAAGTGCATAATCAAGGGAAAATATCGTAATCTTCCTTTCTTACATGCTGACCGCATCAAGTGGCAAGAGAGAAATGAAGAGTACTATAAGGCACTTGCTGCACGATACATTAAGGACGAAAGCAAAGGTAGGTTCATAGACAGAGCTATCGAATTGCCTCGTGGACTTTTCAATAAGGCTATTATTAAGGCACTTACCCAAGGGGCATCAGCATCTGATGGCGAATTGAAGAATGTAGCATTTAATCCAGACAACAACATATCATACATAATTAGATATTATCATACCCTCATCTCTGATGACTCCCTTCAAGGATATTATGGCTATAAGCGTCATTACAAATTGTTTGATGATTTAGCTAATGTTGTTGGAAGGAAAGCGTATAAATCACCAGAGGATATTGCAAGTATGTTACGAAGAAGCAAGGATGCTCAGGAGGAAAAGAATCGTGAAGTGGATGCGCTCATCAAGAAGGAGCTATGCAGTCAAAAGTACAATAGCAGAACTGGAAGATTTGTACAGGTTCATGAAGAGTCAAATCAAGAGGAAGATGCTACAAATATGTACAACCACCTGAAGCAGATGAAAAAGACAGAAAGTGCTTTGAAGCAGTATCAACTTCAGGACATCATTCTATTCATGCTTGCAAAAGACATCTTGCTCTCTGACAATAATGGTAGAAGCTCTGCTTTGGAAAGTGATGTGATAAACAAACTTAAACTTCGCACAATAGATGGCTTAGCTATATCCGAAAAAACCGTAGATGTAGAAGTTAAGGTTAAGGCGAAGAATGGAACAGAAAAGACTATTTCGCAAAAAGGTATAAAGTTTAAGGATTATCCTAAATTCTATAATTGTCTGTATGATCGCAGATTGCCATCTCTTCTTGAGCTTACCAAATCTTCATTGATAGATAAGGGCTTGTTAGATGCTGAGTTGGACAAATTTGATGCGGTACATCCTATGGTGATGCAAAGAGTTTTTAATTTCGAAAAAGACTATTATGCAACACATGGAAAAGATTTCAAGTATTTTTATGAAATGCTTGAATTGTTAGCCGTTAAAAATAAGAGATTGGCTAATTCAATCAGAAATTGTTTTGCACATCTTTCTTACATAGAAGATCTTAGTTTTAAGGAAAAAATGGATTTTTCCCGAGATTTGGTCAATGCTTATGATCAAGTCATGTCAGACTTGAAGAGCAAAGAACTATCTCAGAAAGCAGAAGTTATGGAAGATATGTTTGAAAAAATAGTAACTAAAAATGGATAATATGATGGTAAACAAGCAAATTCAATTTGGAAGTACTACTTCTATTACTTCATTTTTAGAATATTACTTTTAACAGGTTGTGGAAGCCTTCGTTCTGGAAGGTAATAACAACGCCGTCAGCATAGCACTCTGCGAACTGATGGTTGTGGAAGCCTTCGTTCTGGAAGGTAATAACAACTGTGGTCTCTGCAGGTATTGTATCCTTGTAGTTGTGGAAGCCTTCGTTCTGGAAGGTAATAACAACTAGTGTGAATAAAAATATATTAGTCTGCCGTTGTGGAAGCCTTCGTTCTGGAAGGTAATAACAACTTTCTCTGCAATCTCTTGTATCTTCCCCACGTTGTGGAAGCCTTCGTTCTGGAAGGTAATAACAACTTCGGCAGGAGTTAAATCCTTTCCGGGGAGTTGTGGAAGCCTTCGTTCTGGAAGGTAATAACAACTGTGAGAACTTCGATAATGCGTGACTGAGCGTTGTGGAAGCCTTCGTTCTGGAAGGTAATAACAATCTGATAAATACGAAAGTAATGATATCTGGTATGACTACCGAGCAATTGCGGGAATTTGCACATCAAGCTAAAGCTGCCAGAAGCAAAGCGATATAAGAAGCTCAAGAAATGATGCGAGAGGAAAGGGCAATGTCAAAATCGATGACCTTGGAATAAACTATTTTACACAAAATACATAATTTACCTCTCATCCTCATGCGCTTTAACCTTTATTCATTGATACGCATATAGTTAGAGCACATGAAGAAGCCTTAAATCTTAAGGCAATCTTCATGCGACCTTAAGGCGTTCTTAAGGCGCATTCACGAGTTCTTGTCAGAAAGTATTATTTGGATAGTAACGCATGAAGGTCGCCATAAGGTCGCTATAAGGTCGCCTTAAGGTTTTGACATACTTCATGCGCCTTAAAATCCCGAAAACCAATCACTTAAACTTAAAACGCATGAAGATTGGGAAAAAGTGATGCAAAATCGTTTTTAAAAGGTGTCAGGTAGGAAAATTGGATGTATTTTTCTACCTGACATTAGTTTTTTCAGGCTTATTTACGCGAAGGGGAAGTCCGACGAGTCGGATAAGTGTAAAGATAAGGAAGTGTGAGCAAGTACGACGGGACGGACACGGCTCAATGTCCTTATCTTTTCAATGATGTTCATTTACTCTGCTTCGATTAGTATGGATGCAGAAACTAATGAGAGAAGAAGAAAAAGTGAACCAAAGATTAACTGGTTCACTTTTTTTGTGTGACTTCTTTTTAGTTTGCAAAAGATTTGCAATCTAACGCCGTACCTTTGCACCGTGATTTTAAAACAAGTGTTTAACTTTTAATCAATTCTCAGTTATGAAGGTCGGTGATTTCGTAAGTTTTGTAAGTGCAACAGGCAGTGGTATTGTGACAGGCTTTCTCCCAAATGGAAGAGTGTTAGTCGAAGAAGATGGTATGGAGATTCCATACATACAATCGGAGCTGGTGGTGCTTGACAGTAGTGCAATTACTGCTAATAGCAATATGGTAAACTCGTTCTCAGAGGAGAAAGTGTATAACACACCTAAGAAGTCTCAGAACGGACGCAAAGCTGTTGAGATTGACCTTCATGCAGACAAGTTGCCTTCGTATCTTCGTGGACTCAGAGTGAGGAATATCTGCGAGACACAAGTGAGATACTTTCTTGATGTGTTGAAGGAAAACGCAGGAAAGCGTGGCATGCGATTCGTGTTCATTCATGGTAAGGGTGCTGGCATCTTGCGTGAAGAATTGAAGCGTGAACTCAACAAGCGAAAGGAGCAATTTATGTACAATGCAGCGAACTACCTGCATTACGATTTCAATTCAGCTCTTGAAGTAGTAGTATTGTAGAAAAGTAAAAGAATATAGCTAAACTTAATTTATTAGATTATGGACAAAAAGAAAAAAGTTATCTTAAAGCAAAGTTTACACAAGGTTTGCTATGGTATGAAAATTTTAGCCTTCTGCGAGGCGTTTCGTTACCTGATTATGGAAGATTGTAACATCACCTTTTGGTGTCTCGTCGCAACCTACTTGTTGTTATTTTTGGTCCTTCATATCTGGGAGAATAGGGATTATTCTGTGCGTATGTACCCTAATCCTGATGATGAAGAGGAATATAACTCAAAACACATTAAAGATTTGGAGTAAGAAGATTCTTTCGATTGGTAGTGTATTTATAGTATTAATGCTAATAACAGTATTTTTATGGGAGTATATTCAGATGATCCTGCTTTAGACGCAGCAATGTTCGAAGCATTCACCTCTGGTGGTAGTGGTGGAAGACGCTCTGGTGGCGGAGTGGGCAATGGGAACGGTATTGGATGTCTTTGTATAATTCTTGTGTTTGCTATTATAGTTGGTTTTGGCAAGATTTACAAAAGTTGCAGCAATACACACGACCACGCAGATTACAATACAGAGAGTGTTAACACTTATTCCGACTCTGAACGCGAATGTTTAGATTTCCCTAAATAAGATTCTGTATATGGCAGTAATGTGATGAGTAGGATGATGACGAATATGACGAGGACAGCATAATACTAACTAAACACAACGTCAGTCTATCCCAATAGGCCTCTCAGACGAAAGCATGGATATAGCAATACTTGTTATTTCCTGATCAAATCCTTCAACTCGTCATAACTGAAAGAGATTCTTGTTGTTCCGGCAGAGTAGGGAGCAATTTCGTACTGATTATAGAGGAAGTGGATGCTGTCTTTGCCGAGAAGGAAGTTCTCGGAAATGAAGATGTCGCCCATGGCGAGATAGCCGAGGGAATGGAGCGAATCGAGTGATGGCACTCCAACCTTCTCCATCAGACGCTGGGTGAGTTTGGTTTCAAGTGCTACACGACAGGTGTCATTGAAGAATTCATATACTCCAATCTTGTCGCCTGTGATAGCATCAAAACGAAGGATGGTGGTCATTTGCGATGGATGAGCACCACCGCTGAAGTAGTCTTCTGCAAGGATATAGTTGATGACTCCCTCTTTCCCGTATTCTGCTTTGCCGTTGTAGTGGTCATAGATTTCGGAACAAGCATCTTCCTCCTTATATATATTCAGCAGTCGTTGGATATATATTTCTACTGCTTTTTCGCCATCCTCGATGTCTTGTTCGAGAAATTCCTGGATGAGTTGCTTGTTTATCTTACGACATACATCTGCGTTTTCGAGAGTTGTTGTGTCCATAAACTCCATGTTTACAGAGATGTCGTATGGGGGTGTGATTATAGTGTCACCATTGCCAGTTGCCGTAACTTTCTTTTCTGCTAAAGCCTTTGCTGCAACTTTAACGGTGTGGATGTCGTTCCATTTTTCATTGCTTGCGCAAGATGCAATAATCAGAGCGCTGATGCCTCCGATGAGTAGTAGTTGAGAACACTTCGTCATTAACCTTCCTTATTCTTCGGTTGCAGAACTTTCTTCTGTCTGCTGTTCTTGAGTTGATACCTCGCCTTCCTCCAGAATCTCCTCTACGGCTTCTTCTGCGAGGGAGTCGATAACTGTAGTAATAACAGTGTCAGTATCAATCTTTTCTATTTGTGGATCTTTTCTTTGAATAAATTCCTCTTCTGCTATAGTGTCTGTTTTTGCTCCTTCAAAAGCATGCATCTTAGGACTTGACTTGTGGTCGAAGAATGCTAATGATGTCAATGCAAAGGCTGTGATGCAGACCAAAGCTGTTGTGGAGTGCTTGATGATGTCACTCTCAGAATCGTACTTCTTTGTTACAAATAAGTATGCAACAGCAGCGAGGATAAGAAGTATGCACTCCCAAGAATTAAATGTGTTTGCAAACAACAATGTCTTGATGATCATCACAAGGATGATGGTCACCGCAATCATTAGTCCCATGTCTGCATAGGGATTACGTTTCTTGTTGTCGTCTGCCATAATTTTTGGTTTATGAGTATATCTTTTTACTTCTTGTTCGACTTGTCAATCAAATCAGTTGCAAAATTACTCATTCTATTCTTAATAAAAAACTTTAGTGACAACTATTTTTATAAAAGTGCAAAAAAAAGGCGTGCAATGATGATTATCAATGCACGCCTTACTTATAATTGTAAAGTCGAGTTTATCTTGACATCTACTTACTGGAGGAATGAGATGAGTACACCTGCAGCAACGGCTGAACCGATAACTCCTGCTACGTTTGATGACATACAGTAGTTGAGAACGTGGTTCTTAACGTCGTACTTGAGTGCGATGTCGTTAGCAACGCGTGATGCCATAGGAACAGCAGAAAGACCTGTTGCACCAATCAGTGGGTTGATCTTCTTCTTAGCAAAGAGGTTGAACAACTTCACGAGCATGATACCACCGAAGATAGAGAATCCGAATGCACAGAAACCACCAATAACGATACCGATAGTAGTCCAGTTGAGGAATGCATCTACTGTCATTGTTGCACCTACAGAAAGACCGAGGAAGATAGTTGCTGCGTTCATGATGCTGTTTGATGCTGCATCGAAGATACGGCTTGTGTTAGCACCAATTTCCTTGATGAGGTTACCGAACATGAGCATACCTACGAGTGAAACTGCTGATGGAACGAAGATTGCAACGATAATTGTTGTGAAGATAGGGAAGAGAATCTTCAATACCTTCATGTTCTTAATCTGTGTGCTGCTTGGGTAGAGCTTATCCTGCTCCTTCATGTTAATCATGAGTTCCTTCTTTGTACAGCAGAGCTTTACTACGAGTGGCACGATTACAGGAACGAGTGCCATGTATGAGTATGCTGCAATGGCGATAGGGCCAAGGAGGTGTGGAGCAAGCTTGATTGTTGTGAAGATTGCTGTAGGACCATCTGCACCACCAATGATTGCGAGTGAAGCTGCTTCCTTCATTGTGAAGAACTGTGATGCTACGAGGAGTACTGCGAAGATACCGAACTGAGCACCAGCACCGAAGATAGCGAGCTTGAGGTTACGGAGCATAGGACCGAAGTCTGTGAGTGCACCTACACCCATGAAGATGATTGGTGGGATGAAACCTGTCTTGATGAGCATGTAGTAGATGAAGTTCATCAAGCCGAGGTCGTGTGCAATCTTAGGGAGAGACATATCCCAGATACATTCTTTTGTGCCGTCTGGCATGAGTACCATACCCTCACCATCGACAGCAGTAACACCCATGCCACCTCCTGGGAAGTTGGCAATGAGCACACCGAATGCGATAGGAATCATGAGCAATGGTTCGTAACCCTTCTTGATACCGAGGTAGAGAAGGACGAGTGCCAATGCTATCATGACGAGACATCCAGGCTGTTCAGCGATGGCACCGAATGCCGTCATTTCATAGAGTTTGCTAAATATTTCTTCCATTTATTTCTTTAGTCTTTTTCGATTCTTATTACGCCATCTTCATGATTGGATCGTCTTCTTCAACTGAGTCGCCTGAGTTAACGAGGATTGCAGTGATAGTACCAGCCTTGTCTGCACGGATAGCGTTGAATGTCTTCATTGCCTCGATGTAACCAAGAGTGTCACCAGCCTGAACTGCATCGCCAACCTTCTTTGGAGTCTCAGAGTTGTCCTTAGTGAGGTAGAACTTACCCTCGAGTGGAGCAAGAACATCTTCGCCTTCACCTGCTGGAGCTGCTGGTGCTGCGCCTGCTGCTGGAGCTGCTGCTGCAGGAACTGCATCGCCGTAAGCGATTTCAACCTTGTAGTTAACACCATTAACGTTGACTGTAACTGACTTAGGACCTTCTGCACCTGCTGCTGGAGCATTCTTAGCAGCCTTACGCTTAGCGAGGTCAGCCTCGAAGTCTGCCTTAGCCTTACCAGACTTGTAAGCACGATACTGTTCTGGGTGCATAGCGAGTTCGAAGAGTTCTTCGTCGTCCTGTCCAAGTTCCCAGTTGTTCTCCTTCATTTCCTTGCGGAACTCATCAAGCTTGTCTGGGTAGTAAGACTGTGGATCCTGAGTTTCGAATTCACGTCCCTGCTCCTTAGCCATCTCAACGAGTTCTGGAGCAACAGGACCAGGCAACTGACCTGACTTACCGAGAATCATATCCCAGATATTGTCAGCAATCATAGACCAACGAGCCTTGCCCTTCTCCATCTGCATTACGTTCATGAGCGCGAGGTTCTTAACGTACTGTGAGAATGGAGTTACGAGACATGGATAACCAACCTTTGGCCATACATAAGCAACTTCGTCGAAGAGCTTAACGAGGAGTTCGTCTGTTGTGAGTTCTGGCTGGTTGTTCTTAACCTTCCACTTGTTGAGAGACTTGAGGTTGTCCTCGAGGTCAGTCATGAGTGAACCCATCATACCGCCTGGAAGACCTGGCTTAACGAGGAGTGAGTTGTTGAGGTGGTTGAGTTCTGGAATGTAGTAGCCGAGGAAGTCGTCACACATTTCCTGAATCATAGTACGAACCTCCATGTATGCTGCCATGTTGATGTCCTTAACCTTGAAGCCAGCATCCTTCAACATTTCCTGAACAGTGATGATGTCTGCATGACCTGTACCCCAAGAGAGTGGAGACATACCTGTATCGATGTAGTCACAACCTGCTTCTGCTACTTCGAGGATAGAAGCCATATTGAAACCAGGACCAGCGTGAGAGTGATACTGAATAACGATGTCCTTCTTGATAGCCTTGATGCCCTCAACGATCTTGCCGAGAGAAACTGGACGACCAATACCTGCCATATCCTTGAGACAGATTTCGTCTGCACCTGCATCGATGAATGTCTTGGCGAGGTTAACGTAGTACTCAACTGTGTGGATAGGAGAGTAAGTGATACAGAGAGAAGCCTGAGCAATCATGCCTGCTTCCTTTGCATACTGGATTGAAGGAATTACGTTGCGTGGGTCGTTAAGACCACAGAAGATACGAGTGATGTCAGTACCCTGCTTCTTCTTAACAACATAGAAAAGCTTACGAACGTCCTTTGGACATGGGCTCATACGAAGACCGTTGAGTGCACGGTCGAGCATGTGAGTCTGGATACCTGCCTCATGGAAAGGCTTTGTCCATTCGCGAACTGACTTATTTGGATTTTCTCCATAGAGGAGGTT
>CALBJW010000116.1 GCA_937893145.1 uncultured Prevotellaceae bacterium
GTGCAAATATATCATAATGGAAAGTCCGACTCGTCGGACAAGGCAAAAGATAAGGACATCAAGACAAGTCCGACGGGTCGGACTGCCTCTGACGTCTTTACGATTTGCTCCAGATGACTATAGCATTCAAACCTTTTAACCCTAAAATGTATGAAAATCATACACAATACTGTATGATTTTCTTACACTTTTCATTTTCGGACACTTTTTCTAATACATTTATTATATATAAGGCTTATAGGCGAAATAGAAATAACGCGTTATATAAAGCTAAAATTAATTAGGTTAATTTCCGGTAACGAGCGTGCAGGGCTGTAAAGTTCTGCACGCTCGTTTATATAGTTGCTTTTTATTAATGCCTACAACTCTTCCATTGTACCAAACCTATCAATGAACTCTGCAGGAGTAATAACTTGAGGTTTCTTAGGATAATGTTTCAAATTTCCTGTTACGAGAAACGAATCTTCAACAGAAAGAGTGATTTCAAAGAAGACTCGATCTGATTCATCTGGCATTGATTCTGTAAAAGCGGTGCGCGAAGTGTCTAAACCAATTTTTCGCAAAAAGAAAATGAGTTTATCAACATCTTGTGATTTAAACGGAAACTTACTTCTATGTAACACTTCATTATACTCTGCTATCACCTCATCATTAACTAATGGGGTAATTTGTTTTGACGTTATCATGTTGAGAATCTTCTTTGTTGGCGAAAGAGGATTTCCCGTTAAAAGTGCAGAGACAAGAACATTTGTATCTATCACAGCGTATATCATAGACCTAAACGTTTTTTACGTTCTTCTCTTGCAAGACGAATTTCCTCGTTTATTTCCTCTAAGGTCATCTCGGAAACATCAGATTCTGCTGCACACTTCTGCATAGATTCTACGGCATTTATTGCATCTTCGTATATTGAAGTTTTCTTTCCTGGTATGCTGATTGGGAATGGAATGCTCTTGCTGCGAACCACAGCATTCACAAAGATATTGATTGCAGTATTAGCACTCATGCCAAATTGTTCGCAGAGTGCGTCGAATTGAGCTTTCATCTGTGAGTCTATTCTCACTGTCATTGCTTGTTGTGCCATATTTATAAGTTTCTTATGGTGTCGTTATGACACCTGTTAGATATAATGATGGTGCAAAAGTAGTGATTTTATAGAAACATTACAAATTATTGGCTTTATTATTTGCAACTTATACTATAAATTTATGATTTCTTTGAAAAAAGTTTATGCCAGTTAAATCTTTTTCAATATCTTTACGTCTTATAGGTAGAAAGCATTGCAAGTAATAGGCAATTTAATAATTATTTTGATTAAGCATAATGTCATTTGAAATTGTATGGTTAAGTTGGGGTATTGTCGTACCTTTGTGATGTTAAAGGAACTTTTTAATAAAGATTTGGGTTATTTTCTTTGTATAATTACTTTTTTATCTTACATTTGCAAAATAAAAACTAACAGGAATGATGATGTGTAGAATAATTGGACTGATAATCATGTTCTTTGGAGTGTGTCTCGGCTGTGAGGCGCAAGGGTTGACAAGGGTGCAGGCAGAGGAGGAGATGAGTAGGGTTGTGGACGAATGGTATGCTGAGGTACGCAAGGAAACGGACTATATCACTAAGCGACAGGCGGTGGTAAGGGGAGAGAAGGTGATGCCTCTCTCGTGTATGGTGTATGGTAAGTTGCCCGAAGATGGGCGAAGCCTCTTCATTTCGCTTCATGGTGGCGGTAGCGCTCCGAAGGCTGTGAACGACCAGCAATGGCAGAACCAATGGGGACTGTACCATCCGAAGGAGGGTGTGTATGTCTGTCCTCGTGCTGCATACGACGACTGGAACATGCACTTCAAGGATGATGTGGATGAGATGTACAAGGATATCATCATGTATGCTTACAGTCATCTGAATGTGAATCCCGACAAGGTGTATGTGATGGGATATAGTGCTGGTGGCGATGGTGTGTGGCGATTGGCTCCACGAATGGCTGACACATGGGCGGCTGCCTCGATGATGGCAGGACATCCTGGTGATGTGTCGCTGCTGAACCTCCGCAATCTGCCTTATATGGTTTGGTGTGGTGCTGAGGATGCTGCTTACGACAGAAATAAGTTGTGTGCTGAACGTATCATCGAACTCGACTCGCTGCACAGGGCTGACAGTGAAGGATATGTGCATAGCGGACATATCATTGAGGGCAAGGGCCACTGGATGGATAGGGTAGATACCGCTGCTGTGGAATGGATGGCTCAGTACAAGAGGAATCCTTACCCTAAACGCATCGTTTGGCGACAGGAGGAGGTGTTGAAGAAGCATTTCTATTGGTTGAGTGTGGCAGAGGATGAGATGCAGAGAGGTAGGGAAGTGCGTGTGGATGTGGATGGGAACAGAATTACGATATGTAAGTGTGACTATAAGCACATCACTCTCCATCTGAACGACAAGATAGTGAATCTCGACAAACCTGTTGAGGTATATATAGGAAAGAAGAGGGTGAAGAAGGCGAAGCTCATTCGCAGTAGTGAGACCATGAAGCGAAGCATTCGCGAGTGGGGTGATGCAAGATATTGTTTTAGTACAGAAATAAAAATTGAAGTAAAATGATAAAGAAACAGTTTGTTGCGATGATGGCATTGATGCTGATGCCTGTCGCGGTGTTTGCTCAGTTGACAGTAAAGGTGCAGCTCAAGGCGGTGAATGCTGATGAGATGCGCGTGTATGCCTATCCATTCGATGCGGAGAGTGATGCTGACGCTCCGATGCAGAAGGGTAGTGACGGTATATATGAGCAGACCATCAACGAGAGTGCTTTGGGACTGTACAACATGGTGTGCGTGACAAGTAACGCTCAGTATGCCTTGCCTTTGTACATGAAAAAGGGTGCAAATAATCAACCTGTGATGTTGATGGTTGACACTACTGGCGACTGTCCTCGTGCTGAGTTGGTTTCGACAAGCAAGAAGAAGGAGGACAAGGCTTGGGCAGCAAACAACAATACTAATATCGTTGCCTTAGGCGAAATGAATGCCTTGTACTACAAGTTGAGTAAGGAGGTATGGATGAAATCTACTTCTATGTCGGCAGATGACTTGAAGTCGCTGGTGAAGATATACCAGGACAAGGCAGAGGAGATAGACGGCAACAATGCTGTTGATGCCAATGTGAAGACTCATGTCAATGTGTGGGCATACTTGCTCGAGGCGGAGGCTTGCGATGTGTTCAACAGAATGAATTCGCAGAAGGTGAAGGTGTTTGCAGAAGGTGAAGAGGTGGGCGATGCTGTGCTTAAAGCACCATACACCATTCTCGACTCTCCATTGTTCTATATCCATTCGTCGGCTGTGCATACTGCTGTGCAGGCTGTGCCAAAGGGTACGATTGACAGCAGACTGAAGTATGTGCAGGACAACTACAAGCAGCCTGAACTCAGAAAGAACATACAGCGCAGTCTGGTGAATGCCTTCATACGCAACTATGACTTCACGAAGGGTTATCAGGAAGGTCTCGACTTCCTCCAGAATGCCAAAGGTAAGTATGACGGTGTGGATGACGAGGCGGTTAATGTTTTCCGTGAGAGAGTGAGTGCCACTCCTGGTGCTGCATTCCCTGATGTGGCTCTTGTCGATGCGGAAGGAAATGCGGTCAGTCTGGATAAGTTCAGAGGCAAGTATGTGTATATCGACCTTTGGGCATCGTGGTGTGTGCCATGTGTGAAGGAGGTGCCATACCTCAAGGCGATGGAGGCAGACTTGAAGGATTCGAATGTGGTGTTTGTGAGTATCTCGACCGACTCGTCTGAGGCTCCTTGGAAGAAGAAGATGGAGCAGCTCGGTATGCATGGCAACCAGTGGTGGAACAAGGATGGCAAGTTGTGTGACAAGTTGAATGTGTCGGGTATTCCTCATTTCTTAATCTATGACAAGGAAGGACACATGCACACATATAATGCTCCACGACCATCGACTGGAAGTGCATTGAAGAAAATGCTGGAAGAGTTGAAGTAATTATACCTTTATTATATTATTAAACATTTATTTATGAAGAAATTTTACACATTCATTGCGTTGATGGTGGCTATGTTTGCTTCATCAACAGCCAATGCTGCAGTAGAGAGTGCTACCGAACTGTTCGGTAAGTGGAAGTTTACAGCAAGCATTGAGTATCTCGACAACAGTTACAAGGACAAGATTCTTGCTGAGAGCGAGGTAATCATCAAGAAGGACCCACTCGGTACTTTCGCAGCAGAAATCGAAGGTATCTGTGGTGTTGAAGATTCATACCAGCAGGTTAGCCGCGTCACTTCGACAGATGCAGGTATGGCTCTGAAGATAACAAACCCTAACGGTGGTGGTTTTGATGCTTGGGGCAGTCTTGGTCTCTGGATGGCAGATGTTGAAGGCAATAACCCATTCAACGGTTTTGGCAACCTCTACTATGCTATCAACGATGCGGGTACTGAAATCTCTATCCCTGACTTCACATTCGTTAAGTTGGCTGCGTTCACAGATGATAAGGGCGAGATTATCGCTAAGGTTTCAAATGCAAAGCTCACTCTCGTAGAGACTGAGAAGATTGAGGTGAACGACATCTCTGGTAAGTACGAACTCAACATCACTTCTTCATACAACTACGGAAAGGTTGAGTCGTGGCCAACACAGATTGACATGGAAGTGGTTAGCAAGGATGACACTAACCAGAACTACACTGTGACATGGACAACAGACATCTACAAGCTCACTTTTGACGCTACATTCAACGGCAACAACTTGACATTGCCATACTCAAAGATGCTCGTGGCTAACGACTCTATCTATATGGCTCCATCAAGCGGTGCAACACTCGACGGTAGTGTGGTATTCAACCTTGCTGGCGAAAACCTCGTTATCTCTTCTGGTTGTACATTTGTTGTACCATTCGACAAGAACGAAGATGGTGTGGTTGACAGTTTGAGCTATGTATTCTGGTATGGTGATGGTATCGCTAAGAAGCCAAGAGTGCTTCCTTCAGTAAACTACGAAGGCACATACAATGCTGTTGCTACTGTGGCTTACAACACAGAGACACAGCCTGTGAACACTACTGGTAAGATTGTGATTGAATACAGCGATAAGCTTCAGGCATATCAGGTAAAGGAATTCCTTGGTTATACTAATCCATTCACATTCAACTATGATGTGATGTACTTCGTTCCAGATGCAGATGACCCATTGAAGGGTGTTATCACTTGTGCTAATCTTGAGTTCATCGGCAATACTCCTGACGGTAAGGACTACCGTTATATCGCAGTTCGTGATGTGAACATGCAGGAGAATGATATCCCTGTCACATTCGATGCTGATGGTAACATGACAATCAAGGAAATGTGTGTTATTACAACTACTTGGATGGGTGCAGAACCTGATGCACTCGCTGTATTCTTCAGTCCTGTAGTAGCAACAAAGGCTCCTGCTCCATCTCCAATGGATTGGCTCGCTGCCACAAGTGTCACTCCTGTCACATACGCTTATACAGCAGAGGGTGAGACTATTCCTACAACTGGTGCATTCAAGGTGTCTTACTACGAAAACACAGAAGAATATCTTGTTGAGGACTTCATGGGTTATGACCTCTACACAATGAACTATGGTGGCCTTCTTCTCACTCCAGATGCAAAAGACCCTCATAAGGCTATCATGGAATGTGGTACTATTGACTTCATCTCTGAAAGCATGGAAGATGTTGTTATCTACGACAAGAACCTCGGCATGAGTGGCATCGAATTCACTCTCAACGATGATGGTACAGTAACAGTAGGCGACTTCGTAATCGCTAAGGGTCCTTGGGGTGCAGCACCAACTACTATCCTCGCTGCTACAAGTGCTCAGTCAATTACTGGTATCAACAATATCACAACTACTACATCAAAGAACATGATGTATAACCTCGCTGGTCAGAAGGTTAACACACTCCAGCGTGGCATCACTATCAAGAATGTTGGTGGTAAGTTTGTGAAGGTAATCAAGTAAATCTATAATTTAAGTGAAAAGTGAATTAACAATTCACTTTTCACTCCTTTATTTATATATGAAATACAAAGTTATTCTGCCACTTCTCGCTGCAATATCTACTCTTTCCACTCCTGCTTTTGCATCGGAGAGAGGGATGAGTGTTGCTGTCAGTGCTGCTGCCGATGATGGTGAAACAGTCTTTTCGGGAACGGTATTTGACAAGCAGCTCAATGACCCACTTATGGGAGTGAGCATTGCAATATGGAAGAAAGGTTCGTTGGTTGGTGGTACTCAAACCGACCTTGAAGGTAAGTTCTTCCTCAAGATAAGCGAAAAGGACTATACAATCCACATCAGTTATATTGGTTTCAAAACCCTTGTTCTTCAGCCTAAGGACATCAAGGCGGGAATGAACATTCAACTCGAACCCGACAATCAGGCTCTGGAAGATGTGGTCGTGACAGGTTTCTTTGAAAAGAACAAGAACACATTCACAGGTTCTGTGACTCAGATTAAGGGTGAAGACCTCAAAATCGTCACAGGAACAAACATCATGACTGCCCTGGCAGCCCTCACTCCTGGTCTGCAGATTCAGGTCAACTCGGCACAAGGTTCAAACCCTAACCATGTGCCAGAACTCATCATGCGTGGTATGTCGTCGTTCTCCAACGAAGGACAGAGCGTCAATCAGCCAACCATCATCCTCGATGGTACGGAAATCAGTATGGCTGAACTCTATGACCTCGACATGAACGAGATAGAGAGCATCAATGTGCTCAAGGATGCTTCTGCCACAGCCCTCTATGGTTCGAAGGCATCGAATGGTGTCATTGTCATTACCCGTAAGGCAATTCAGAATAGCACTATCCATGTGGCATACAACTTCACAGGAAATGTTCAGATGCCTAAACTCGATGACTACCAACTCCTCTCGCCAACGGAGAAGTTGGAATATGAGCGTCTTGCAGGACTCTATGATGCTCATAAGGCAATCGACTCGAAGACTGGTCTTCCACTTCAGTACAAGTACGATGAACAGTACAATGAACGATACAAATTGATTCAGGCTGGACAGAATAGTGACTGGTTGTCACAACCTGCTCGTCTTGCATTCAGTCACGACCACTCACTTCGTGTTTATGGTGGTGCGTCAGACATTCGTTACGAACTCACAGGTCGTTTCGCAAATACTCATGGTGTTATGAAGGATGACCTCCGTCGTCGTTACAACATCGGTTTCAAACTCGACTATTTCATAAGCAACAGCATAAAAATCTCTAACCGAAGCACATACGCTGAGGTATCGTCAAAGGACACTCCATACGGTTCATTCTCACGATATGCAAGAATGAATCCATACGACCCAATGTATAATGAGGATGGTACGGTCAACCTCAATCTGTCGTGGGACCTCGACAATCCTCTCTATGAGGCTACACTTGGTTCGTTCTCAAACTCAGACTCGCGCACATTTACCAATAGTACCGACTTGCGATGGGAAATAAACAAGCAGTTCCGTGTGACAGGACACTTCAATGTGTCAACAGGAAAGAGTGGTTCAAGCAATTTCCTCTCGCCAAAGTCAAGGACATACAAGAATGAGCCAGACCTCTCAAAGCGTGGTTCTCTTCTGCGTGGCATTGTCAGCAATCATAGTTACAACGGAAATATCGTTGCCACATACAACAAGATGTTTAAGGACGAGAGTCTTATAAGCACCTCAGCTGGTTGGGAGATAAACTACTCAAAGTCACGCAGCGAATATGTCACTGCTATCGGATTCTACAATGATATGCTCTCGTTCATTGGTAATGCAGCAGGTTATCCTACAACACAAACTCCTGCTGGTGTTCAGGGCGAATCGGCTAATATAGGTGCTTTCCTTTCGGGAAACTATTCGTTCCGTAACCGTTACTTCGTTGATGGAACATGGCGTTTGACAGGTTCTTCTCAGTTTGGAGAAAACAACCGATACGGTAACTTCTGGTCGGCTGGTATTGGTTGGAACATAATGAACGAATCATTCATGCAGAGTGTTCAGAAGCATTTTGATGTGTTCAAGTTGCGTGCTTCAACAGGTTATACAGGTAAGGTGTCGTTCTCTCCTTTCCAGGCAATGACCATGTACCAGTACTCAAACCGATATGAATATAAGAATGGTATTGGTGCTATTCCAATGACTATCGGAAATATCGACCTTGCTTGGGAACGCACAATGAACTATAATGTAGGTCTCGACCTCTCTATGTTCAACCATCGACTCAACTTCGTACTCGATGCTTATATCCGCAATACTACCGACCTCCTTCTCAACAAGTCTATGGCACCATCTACTGGTGTTACTTCGGCTATGGGCAATCTTGGAGAATTGCAGAATAAGGGTATTGAATTCCAGGTAGATGGATATATATACAGAACAAATACTTTCAACTGGAAGGTAGGAACAACAGGCTATTTCAATCGCAATAAGATTACGAAGATTAACCAGGCTCTCAAGGAGATGAACGAACGCAATCAGATGATGGCAAGTTCGTATGACTATCCATTGCCTCAGTATGCTGAAGGAGAGAGTGTGACAGCCTTGAAACTGGTGCGTTCAGCAGGTATTGACCCAGCAACTGGTAAGGAAGTATATATCAAACGTAATGGTGAACGTACATTCACTTACGATGCAACAGATAAGGTGCTTATTGGTGACACTCAACCAGCATACAACGGAACTGTCAATACTTCTATCTACTGGAAGGGATTCTCAATCTATGCACTCTTCGACCTTCGTCTTGGTGGTTGGATATACAACACTACTCGTGCCTCGAAGGTTGAGGGTTCAAATCCTAAGTATAATGCTGACAAGCGTGTGTTTGGTGACCGCTGGAAGCAGCCTGGTGATATTGCTGTTTACAAGGATATTGCCGATTCATCTACTCCACGACAGACTGACCGTTTTGCAGAGATAGAGAACACGGTGAATCTCGGTACACTCAACATCAGTTATGAGTTCCAGCAGAACATCTGCAAGCGACTTCATCTTCGCAACCTTCGTTGTGGTATTAACTTCACAGATATTCTTCGTCTCTCAAGCGTGAAGATTGAACGTGGTATTGACTACCTTTACAGCAAGGGATGTGAGATTAACTTATCTGCAACATTCTAAATCAAAGCATACAATGAAAAGGATAATATATATTTTCGGAATCTTTGCAAGCATTTTGTCGATGAGTTCTTGCAACAAATTCCTCGACATCACTCCTGATGGACAAGTGAAGCGAGACGAGATGCTCCTCACTACGGAAGGCATAGAAGATGCTCTCTACGGAGTATATGCCCAGATGAGACAGTCTGAACTCTATGGCATGGCACTCAGTGTGTATGGCATTGAGATTCTTGCACAAAACATGGACTGTTATGGTTCCAATTTTGCCAATAACATGGGAACATACAACTGGGAATACTCTGATGTGCGAAACTGGTCTGATGCTCTCTGGACTGCGATGTACAAGAATATCTCTGCTGCAAATTCTGTTATTCAGTCGCCACTGATAGAGACTGCAAATGAGTTTCCTTATAATATCTATAAGGGTGAAGCACTTGCTCTCCGTGCCTTTATGCACTTTGACCTTGTTCGCCTTTTTGCACCACAATATACCCTCGACACTAAGGCACAGGGCATTCCATACCAGACTACATTCTCGCTCCATACTCCAGACTTCGAGAGTATGACGGATAATTATAATCATATTCTTGCAGACCTTCTCGAAGCAGAACAACTCCTTGCTGATGAAGACCGCCATGTTGATGAGATAACATTCATGCAGGACCGTAAGATACACCTTAATCTATATGCTGTTCAAGCTACTCTTGCTCGTGTTTATCTCACTATGGGCAACAAGGAGAAGGCGAAGGAATATGCAGAGAAGGTCATTGACAATGGTCCTTGCACATTGAAGGAAAAGACTGAGGTACTGAACGATGTGGCAGGTATTCTTTCAAAGAAGGAATGTCTCTTCGGCATTTATTATTCTAATTTCTATTCCGATGTTTCTCGACTCCTTCAGCAACAGCAGTCGTACTACTCACTCGACCCTCGTGATGATTTCCTTGAGTCGTACAATACAGAGGCTGATGGACTTGACTATCGACAGAGTGCATACTTCACAGCGGTAGAGACTGGTGGTGAACTCCATTACCGTCTTTCGAAGTTGACAGATATATACGAACTCAACAATATGTCTGCCAATAGACCAACAGACCTCATTCTCGGCATCAATCTCATTCGTCTTCCTGAGATGTACTACATCATGGCAGAATGTCTTCTCGACTCCGACAATGCAAGGGCTGCATCATACTATAATGCTGTGCGTCAGCATCGTGGTCTTGAACCTCTCTCACCTGGTCGAACACTCACTCTTGACCTCATCACTCTCGAAAGATTTAAGGAATACTTTGGCGAAGGAATGACTTTCTTCAACAACAAGCGCCTTAATCTACCTATGACCTCCGCTGATGGCAAGACCAACTACAAGGCATCAAACAGCATATATGTTGTGCCAATCCCTGATGCTGAATATGCTAATAGATATTAATTTTAAGTGAAGAGTGAAAAGTGAAGAGTGAAGAATTTGCTTCCGCCTTGGTGCAAGAGCAATTTTCACTCCGCCTCAATGACAAATAACAAAAGGACCTACTCTTCCGGTAGGAAATTCTTCACTCTTCACTCTTCACTCACATAACAATTTCTTTATGAATACTCTTTACCGATTCTTAACTCTTGTCATTCTTATCCCATTTGGGGTAGGGACAATGTTCTTTTCTTGTTCCCAGAATGATTATATGACATACGACTCATCGGCTAATGGCATATATTTCAATCACGACACATTGATATATTCATTCTCTGTTCTTCCTGTCGATTCTGTAACACATATCATCAATGTGCCAGTAAAGATTATGGGAACTGTGTCGGATGTGGATCGTACTTTCAACTATACCATCGAACAGCAGATGCCAAACGATTCTCTGCAGAAACTTATCTTTGTCCCAGAGAATGATGATTATCAGTGGGCAGAGGGAGGAAATCAGTATTCTGTTCCTGCAACAGTAACTATCCCTGCTGGCAAGACAGAGGGCGTTATCCCTGTTACTGTCTATCGTTCAAAACTGCTCGGCAATTACTATGATGGATATAAGCATTACCGTATTCTCCTTCGTCTGGCACCAAACGAGAATTTCCGTCCTACACTTTCTGAGAAGGACCAAATTCGTATTGTTCAGTTTGACAATGCTATCGAACAGCCAGCCTGGTACAATGCTTATGGTGAGAAGGTGTGGTACAAGCCAGAACTTGGCGAGTGGCATCCTTACAAACTCATCAAACTTGTTGAGTATTTCCACGATGTGCAGAACATCCTTCCTGAGTCATACACGAAGATGGTCCGTCTATATGGCGAAAATCTTGAGAATGTTCCATACGGCGACTTCCATGTGTATCGTACCATCTTCCGCAAGTACATCTACTCAAGAATGTACGAACACTTCAACGACCCTGCCAATCGTGAAATGATTCTCTCCCTCTATCCAGACTTTATCTTTGACTTCCCTAATCCTTTTGCTATACAAGGTGCGGAATAACTCTACGAGGACGAAACGATTCGCTACGAAAAAGAAACGCTTCGCTACGAAACACTTCGTTACGAAAACGAAACGCCCAATTTTAATTCTTA
The DNA here is from genome assembly GCA_937893145.1 of uncultured Prevotellaceae bacterium. Taxonomy (GTDB): domain Bacteria; phylum Bacteroidota; class Bacteroidia; order Bacteroidales; family Bacteroidaceae; genus Minthosoma. The sequence goes on from CALBJW010000116.1 coordinate 11,708, forward strand.
ATTTTTAATTTTTAATTTCCCAATGCGCTCCAAGTCCATATTTCTCGCTTATATAGTCTTAGCCCATTTTGTGTGCTATACCTTCACCTCATGTATCTCCGATGATACCACCCTTGCCACAAAACCACTTGCAGAGATTGTCATCGACACTCTCTCAATCGACAAGGTGTATAACATCAACAAGAACGAGACTCTCCATATCTCTCCAAAGGTTTCGCAGACTAATACTCCAAAAACTCTCAAATACACTTGGGAGGTAAATCAGGAGGAATACTCAACATCTTCCGAATTTGAGTTTCCTGCCAAATATCTCGGCACATATCTTTGTCGTCTTATTGTGGAGAATGAGGACGGTAAGTCGTTCTATCCATTCACAATAAATGTCAACTCTCCTTACGAAGAGGGTATTGCTGTAATTAGTCAGGACCCAGAAGGTAAGAGCATGATTTCGTTCATGCTTACTCCTACCGACCCTAATGTGAAACGAACATTCACCACTTCCGATTGTTTTGCAGCAAACAACGAAGACACTCCTTTTGCTTCTCGTGCCATTGATATGGTACAGTCGAGCGGTTCACTCATCATTGCTTGTCAGGGTGCTGACAACTGGCAATCACAATCCCACTCTGGTCATAACGCTGATGTGCCAACACTCTATTATCTTAATGAAAAGACTCTCGTGGCGGAGAATATCCTTACCGTAACGGAGTATCCAGACTTCAAACCTACTCGTCTCATCATTCCTTCTGAGGGAGCTTCGGGAGTTGCCTATCCTGTACTTTGTGAGAATGGCAGCGTATATGAGTTCTCTACTACTGAGGGAGCCATCAGCGAACCTACAAAATTGCAGTCGAAGTATGCACAGACTTGTCTTGTTCACGACGATGGTGGCACTGGATGGTTCTTTGAACTGCTCTTCTGGGACAAGACTGTTGGTGGACTTTGTGAGATATATAGTGGTTATGGTCCATATTATTGTGGCAAGAAGTACCACCTTCTTCGTGAAGATTGCAAAGGTCAAGAAAACTATTTCAATGGAAACGACATAGTGAAGATGGTGCTTATCGACCTCACCGACAAGCAGAAGCGTACAGAACGCAGTGAGGTTCTTGTCCTCACCAAGAATGCCTTCATGACTCGTAAGACTATCCTCGACACTGGTTTCTGGGTTCATGACAATGAGACTGGCACCAATGTTCTTTTCGACAACGGAGGAACAACCACAGCATGTATCGGTACAAACATCATCACCGAACAGACACCATGTGTTGCCAACAAGACCTACTATTCTCTCCTCTTCGGTAGTGGCAATCGACTCATGCGATGGAACTATGCCACTCAGCAGACTCTCGACAAGTCTGATGTTCTCCAAACATTTGGTTCTTCATCAGCCATCATCACCGACCTCGTTCTTAGTCGTGACCATCTCACTACTTATGTAGCCTTCTACGAACCAAACCAACCAGGACTTAACGGTAGTGTTTATGTCATCAATACCGACACAGGCGAGATTCTCGAACGCCACGACAATGTATGTTATCGTCCAACACGAATGATATATAAGAAGAAATAATTATCAGATAATAACGAAAGAAGCAGAACTCGAAAGTTCTGCTTCTTTTTATTTGTTACAAATGTTACAATGTTACAAATGTTACAAGTAACAATTTCATTTCAACATTATTCCATCTTTATGTTTTCGCAATCATCATGGATGAAGGTTTCTCGAATGTCGGGTTGCTGCCATGAGAGGTGAACATTACGGAAAGTGATGTTCTTGGCATGGCGAATGTAGAAGCCTTTGGCTGGTACGATGCCAAACATCCAAGGTTCGGGATAGACGGACTCTGCTTCGGGAACGGATTGAGAGAGGTTGACAAATGGAGCAGGGTGGCGGTCGAGGGGATTGGTAGGTTGGTCGGTTGACTGTATGCCACCACGATACTCTATCTCTATGTTCTCGAGGAGGACATTGCTGATATGGTGGTTTGGTATGCCCGATATGATGGACGAATAGCGTGAGTCAACATCATGTGCCTTGATGTTGCGAATCACGACATTGTTGAGACAACCAACAGGTGTGCCTTCGGGACTACGCATTCGACTACCAAGACGGAGGAAGATGGCGGCATTGGTGATGTGGTTCATGTCGATATTCTCGATAGTGATGTTCTCGAGTTTGCCACCATCGACGGTTTCTAATGCTATGCCTCGACACCACTCGAACTGACAATTTCGGATGGTGATGTCACGATAACCACCACTTGACTCTGTGCCGAGTTTGATGCGACCAGTCCGACCACCACGGTCTGGAGCATCGGGACCTTCTAACTGGAGGGTGCCATCGAGGAATGTGCCGCAGTCATAGCCCGTAACCTTACAGCGTTCGACAAGGATGCGTTCGCAGTCGAGGAATCTGCCAAGTGCATAACTGGACTTCAGGACAATGGCATCGTCCCAAGGACTATTGACCTGGCAGTCTGTGATGGTCACATCCTGACAACAGTCGATGTCGAGTGCATCACGATTGGTGTCGATACGCAGTCCTTTGATGGTCATATCCTTTACTCCTGTAGCAAGGAGGGCGAAATGTCCACATTGTAACATCTCAAATCCTTCGAGACGAACACCAGTACACTCTCGGAGGGCTATGGCTTTGTTGGCTTCGAATGACTTATTGCGACTGAGTCCACGAGTCATGTTGCTGCCTGTAATTCTTCCTTTGCCCTCGATAGCGATGTTGTGGAGCCCAATGCCATAGATGAGCGAGTTGCACCAATGGCTATGACCGAAGTCCTGGTACTTGTCGAAAGGGTTGTCTTCTGCGGTGTCGTAGCCCGTAGTCTCTGTATGATTAGCTGCACATATCTCTGCTCCCTCTTCGAGGTGGAGTGTGACATTGTTCTGCAAACGGATAGAGTAGCACATGTATTGTCCTTTAGGAAAAAGGACTGTACCACCACCACTCTGTGAAACGGACTTTATGGTTTGGTTTATGCTCTCGGAATCGATAGTCTTGCCATCACCTTTTGCTCCAAAATCCTTGACACTGACTTGATGCTTGTCTGTGTGAAGTGCTGACTGAACATCAACCATCATGAGGTTGAGTCGTTTACCATCTGTGAAGTGGCCAGACTGGAAGAGGAGGTATTTGCCATCAGGACTGAAATGGGGTTGAGCATGGTCGGGCTTCATCTTGCAGTCGGTAGCAATGAGGGTGCGTTGACCTGTTTCGTTATTGATGATATAAACATTGCCAGCAAAGGTGTCGCCAGTAGAGAACTTACCATCACGAGTAGAGTTGCAATGCCAGAAACCACGACCTCCAAGCATCGGTTCGGGGTTGAAAGGACATCCTTCGAGTTCGACCTGACCAAGACATTCTACATCATTGGTACGAAGGTTGATACGCATGATTCCACTTGCTTGTTTGCGAAGACGGTCTTGAAAACCAAGTATGTTGAAATACACATGGTCTTTGGTCTGGAAGGTCTCGTGAGTAACCCAGTCGAGTGGTGTTTCCTTATAGATAGGACGGAAATCTGTGCCATCAGCACGGACGAACCACATACGCTGATGTGCATCGCCACCAGTCTCGTTGCAGAAAAGTATCTCTTCGTTGATGAAACGACTGGACTGTATGTGGCCTACCTTGAAGAGTGTATTGACCACAACGGATACTTCACCAGAATTGAGGTTTACCTTACGAATACCACCAAGTGATGGTTTAATCTTGATAGGTTGATTTCCTTCTGGTTTGAAGGCTATGCGTTCCATCTCTTCGAGTTCGGCAGATGTACCTTTGCGTTCAACAACGATATATGCAAAGTCGTCATTACAACTGACACACCATCCTCCAGGATTGCCAATGATGGAGTCGTTGAGAGGGATGGAGGCAAGAAGATGTTCATATCTTCCTGCCTTCTTTACCCTGCCATTGGTGGCATCGTTCCATAGTTCGTCGATGCTAACTTTGTATAGGTTCCATGTAGAACCTTTCTTCTTGTTGTCAACCTTACGATTGATGAAGAAATGATTGGTCTTGTTGGCTAAATATACACTGCCGTGGTCACCCTCTGTTATCTGGAGCATTCTGCCTGTTGATGCCTCCATAAGGAAGAACTGTCCTTTGCGTTTTTCACCAGCACGAACACTCGAACGAAACAGGATGAAACGACCATCTGCTGTCCACATAGGGTCAGTCTGGTAGATATAGGAGTCGTTGGAGAGTGTGTCGGTCAACACCTTGATGTTCACTCCCGAGATATTGTCAGTATATGTGAACCACTCTGTAGGGTAGAGTGTTCCAATGCCATTTGGCTTCTTGTCCTGTGCAAAGAGTGATGCAATGGCAAATAGGGAGAGGGTGAGTGTGAGAGCTAATTTTTTCATGAGAAATGAGTTTTGAAGGTTAACTTGTCTGGAGAGTATAAGGGGAGTTAAAGTGTTGTCTTTAACTCCCCCAAAAACAAATTCCTTTACTTAGCAATATACTTCTGACCTCCCTTGATGTAGATGGTCTTAGGCTGAGGAACAGCGATACGCTGACCATTGAGATTGTAGATAGCGTTGTTGAGTGGTATTGTTACTGTTTCTGTACGCTCAATAGCTGTCGTGTCGTCAATGTTGATAGTGTATGTAAATGTCACCTTAGCCATGATTTGCTTGTTCTTACCCTTTGAGTCGTCGGAAGTAATCTTACTGTTGTCAAACTTGAGAACAACGCTCTGATATGCTGTGAAACCACTCTTTGAGAATGTTGTGGCTGTCTGAGTCATTGTACCACCATTGAATGTGTGAGGTTCGTCGATGAGAGACTCCTCGCTACCGTCAATGTACATACCGATGAGGTCGATAGAGCGGTCTGCCGTGTCGGATGTATTGTTGCTATAACCCTCGACTGTGATACCAGTAATCTTGTAGTCTTCCTTTACACGGAAAGTGAGAGTGTTGCCATTGTTGCCAGTACGCATCTTGAGATAACCATTCTTTGTAGAGTTGGTGATTTCACCTGCTTCACCAGCAATATAGCAAGTACCTGTTACTACTTCCTTGTCAGCTGCTGGAACGGCAAGTGTCTCTGTGCTTTCTGCTGGGATGAGAAGAGCAAATACTGAGAGCATCTCCTTGTAGAGTTCGTTGAGTTGAGGAGTAGTCAAATTGTAGTAGTTGACTACCTTTTCAAAAATAGCTTCGAATGCAGCCTTGCCTTCTTCATCAACTGTATCGTAGGCTATAGTCATTTTGTCAAAGAGAGAGTTGTGCTTTCTTATTGCTTCTGCATTTTCATGAGCAGCCTGAGTTGCAGTGTTGAGGTCAACGAGTGCATTGTACATCATATCAGCACTTGAACCAATCATGCTCATGGCATATTCTGCAGCGTCTTTTGCATCAGTGATAGCAGGTTCTGTCATTTCTGAGCCACCAAGAGCAAATGCTTCAAGTTGAGCGGACATTGCTGAGAGTGCTTCCTTGAGTGCTGTTTCGTTGCGGCCTTCGTAAGTGAGTTTGAAGTCGGACCAAAGAACCCAGTGAGCAGATACTCCATTTGATGTGAGACCAATCTTCATTTCGCCATTGCTAACGAATCCATATACTTTCTGTTCGTAACGACCAGAACGGAATGCGTAAGATGCACCAGACATACCGTTAGGAATGTATGCGTCTTCACCATCTACATTTACCATGACATCGTTGTTTGTTGTACCGCTTGTGTCGGTATAACCCTCTGAAATACTTCCTTCGAAGAATGAGTTGACATAGTTGACAGCCTTGTTTACAGGAATAGCATCAGCGAGGATGTTCTGTACTGGTGTCTGAATGTCGTTCATGAAGAGGTAAGTAGTTGTAGGTGTATTGATGTCGTAGTTGCCATTTTCATCAGGTCTTTCAAATGCCTTGCAAGAGAGAGAGAAGAGACCGTTTGGTACATCCTTTACAATCTGGTAGATTTCAACTGGACCACCGTAGCGTTCTACACAAGGGAAATCGGTGAGACCACCTGCTGTGCCTGCATTCTTTACCCAATCGGTGAAACCGTTCTTGAACGATGCGTTCTTCAACATATCTGTGCAGTCTGAACCTTCCTGGAGGGAATGTGTAACCGCTGAAGTGTAGAGTTCTTCTACCTTCTTGATGTAGGCAGTAATGTCGGCTGTGGAAAGTGTACGGTCGCCTTCAAGGATAGCAACAGGGTTAGGTGTAGGATAACCTTCTACTTCATCCACTGTCTGCATGAAGTCAGAGAATGCATCCCACTCTTCACCAGTGAGGTCAACCTTCTCGGCAATGGCATTGCTCCAAACCTCAATCTTAGACAAGAGGTTTTCGTATGCAATCTTATTGTTGAGAATGTCAATCATTGATGCAGAAACATTTGCAACAGCTTTCTTTGCATCAGGAAGAGTAGTGGTTGAAAGATATTCATTTACTGCCTCGTTGTATGAAGCAAGAAGTGTTGGATTGGCATCTACATCTTCAAGTTCTTCGAGCTTAACAGACTGCTTGAAGAGTTTGAGTGCATTCTCTTCCATGTTGTTTGTGCCGTAGTAGGAGAGGGTAGTGTTCTTGAATGCAAACCAGTTGTAGTTGCAAGCATGAATGTCGAATCCAAGAACGATGTCGCCACTTTCCTTCACGATGGCAATAACCGAGAAGTAGTCTTTGTTCCAAAGGATAGACTTTTTACCATTGTATGTTACTCCAGACATATCCTGAAGAACGATAGTGTCGTTGGCACAGAACATCTTGGCTCCCTTGAATGCTGTAATCTTGTCAGCTTCACGATAGAGACGTACATCGGCTGTGAACTTATAAAGACCTGCTGGCATAGAAGAGAGAGTCTGGGTAATGAAACAGTCGGAGATAGTGCTGCCAGAACCAATCTTCATCTCACAGAATGAAGGTGTCATGTCTGTTCCATCGGCTCCATCAACAGCTTCAGTAGCAGATGTGTTGGTTCCCCAAGTACCATTTGTGCTGACACCCTTCCAAGTGCGAGTCCAACGTGAAGTGCTTGTTCCGTTGCCAATAGCTGATGAGAAATCAACAGGATTGTCGATTGAGGCTGTTGCACCAAGCTGCTTGTATGCCTCTTCGTAAATCTGTGCAGTGGCAGCGTTAATCTCTTCTGAAGTGGAATTGATGTTGTCACAAATAGCTTTGAGTGAAGAAAGGTCAACTGTTGGATATGTTGACATTGCCTCTTTGTATGTATTTGTGAAAGCAATGATTGCTTCAGTTGTTGCTAATGCTTCACTCAACTCTTCGAATGAAGAAGATGAATTGTTGTAGATGGCTTCAAGTTTGCTGAAGTCATGCTGAATGCCGTCTGTTTTAGCATTTTCAATGGCACTAATCAAATTCTTGGCACAGAGATATTTCTCTACTTGTGGTTTGAGAGACTCGTATTCTTCTGCATCGATGAAGTACCATGTGTCGTAGAATTTACCAGTAAAACTCAGGACTGTCTCCTCACCATCATAATATGTCTGTTCGAAGTCATTGATGTAGAGACGAGTGTCGCCCTTCTTGCCTTGATAGATTTCTGCGACACCAAGTGTGTATGATGGATCGTAACCGTTGTTTGCAAACTTATACGAACCGTCGCCCTGAGGAATGACTGCCCAAGTATCGGTGTTTGGATATGTCTCTGAACCTGTAGAGTTTGGAGCATCAGTCCACATGGCATCAAAACTGTTACAAGAGAGATAGTACCATCCTGGCTTAGCAGAAGGGTAGTCGCAGAAGTTATAGTTGCCATTACCTATAAGGACAAACTTAACGGAATCGGCTTGGATACCTATAGAGGCACGAGTACCATATTCATTGCCACAAGTATAGAAACCTCCTGCATCCTTATTATAAAGGAATTGCGGAGTTCCATCTGTAGCCATTTCCTGTGTCTTGCTTGGTACAGGAACCGACCATTGTGCATAACTTGATGCACAAATCATCGATAGGAATAAATATGAAAGACTTTTCTTCATAAATGGTTTTTGTTTAATAAATAAGATAGTTTGGTTGTTGGTTATTTGGTTGTTTTGCTACAAATGTTACAATGTTACATGTAACAATTTATTTCAACTCCATGCTTGGTTTCATGACATCATGACATTGTACCTTTGAAGTGCGAGAAATGTTGACTGTAGCATTGGCACGAATGTCCTCTACGTTTGCTCCAAACTTGAATGTATATTTGCCTGATGCTGTTTCCCAACACTGGTTTGATTCGTTGAACGATGCAAGGTCGTAGGCTGTGACCTTCATTGTGAGTGTCTGGCTCTCGCGTGGTTTGAGTTCACGAGTCTTAGCAAATGACTTAAGTTCTTGTGCTGGTTTCTCAAGTCCACCAGAAGGGGCTGACACATAGAGCTGAACGGCTTCTTTTCCGCTGACTGAACCTGTGTTTGTCACTGTGATGGAAGCGATGAATCCGTCTTTTGTGGCACGAACAGATGGTTTGCTATATGAGAATGTTGTATAGCTCAAACCATATCCGAATGGGTATGACACTTCTTTGCCTACGGTGTTGAAATAACGATAGCCTACGTTGAGTTCTTCACGGTGGAGGGTAAAGTCATTGAACTCCTGTTTTCCATCACGACGAACACCATTGCGAATGTTAGGGAAATCGGCAGAAGAAGGCACGTCGATAAGTGATACTGGCCATGTCATAGTGAGTTTGCCTGAAGGATTGGCTTTGCCTGTGAGAACATCGGCTACAGAGTAACCGCCTTCCTGACCTGGTTGCCATGCAAGGAGGATGGCATCTGGCTTGCCCTTCCATGATGATGTTTCCAGAACATTACCCATGTTGAGGATAACAACGACTTTCTTGCCCTTCATGTGGAAGGCATTGCAAACATTACTGATGAGGTTCTGTTCTACTTCTGTGAGATTGAAGTCGTCGGTTTCCTTTCGGTCGCTACCTTCACCAGCTTGTCTGCCAATGGTGATGATTGCCATCTCTGACTCTTCTGCTTGGGAGTTGATGATGTCGCGAGACAAATCAAGTTCTGGAAGTACTGGTTTACCCCAGAACCAACCACGACGAGTGACTGCTGAAGAAAGACTCTCCTGATATGTCTTGTAGTTCTGATAGACCTTTGCAAGTTTTTCGTTCACATTGAGTCCTGCTGCATTGAGTCCTGTCATAAGGTCAATGGTATATGCTTTGTTTACATCCCCCGAACCTGTACCACCTGCTATGAAATCGTAGGATGTGATACCAAATACTGATACCTTATTAATATCTTTGATAGGGAGTGCAGAACCAGTATTCTTCAAGAGTACCATACCTTCATTTGCACTCTGACGAGTGACTGCTGCATGTGCCTTGAGGTCTGGCTTGTTGGAATACTGATAACCACGATAGTGAGGTGTCTTGACAAGATACTGAAGAATGCGTTTAACACAGATGTCGAGGTCCTCCATCTTGAGTTCACCATTCTTAACCTTATTGATTACTTCTTGTGTTTGAGCAGGATTACCAGGTTCCATGAGGTCATTGCCTGCATGAATCTGTGCTGCGGTGTTGCGTTGACCAGTCCAGTCTGTCATCACGATGCCATCATATCCCCATTCATCACGAAGGATAGTGGTGAGGAGTTCACGATTCTCTTGTGTGAAAGGACCATTGAGACGGTTGTAGGAAGACATGACAGTCCAAGGATTAGACTCACGAACTGCTATCTCAAATCCCTTGAGGTATATCTCACGAAGAGCACGCTGTGACATTACTTCATCAACTTCTGTACGACGAGTCTCTTGTGAATTACCAGCAAAGTGCTTGATTGATGTACCTACTCCCTGACTCTGAATACCACGAACATAAGCTGCTGCTATCTTGCCTGTTA
>CALBJW010000117.1 GCA_937893145.1 uncultured Prevotellaceae bacterium
GATTTTTGTTTGGATTTCGAGCATCTTTGATGCGATCCATGATAAAATCGTCTATAAGAGCGACGAACTGGAGCGAATTTTAGTAAGGATTATAGTTGAAGATTTTAAAATCAAAAACAAAAAATCTCAAATAAAATGCGCTCGAATACCTCGCTTTTGGGGAGTATTTTTTGAGGGATCGTCGCGTGCGCTCCTCGAAATCTCAACTAAAATCCAAATAAAAATTTAGAATCAACTATATTCGAACATTCGAAACTTAAACTATTTACGACCATATATTTTAAGCCAACCATACATCACTATACATAGGGGTGTCATACAACTATACATAGGGATAAGATGCTAAGTATCAATTTGTCATGATTGCATTTTATGGCTCGATGTATAGATGTATGGTTGGTTTGGGATTTTTCGTGAGAAAAGTGGACTTTTAGGGCTTTTTTAAAAACAAAATAATTCTTATGTACGAGAAAAGCCCAGCTGAGAGTGCTGAGCTTTTTCCGTTATGACGGTATATGTTGCCGACATAAAAATTGAATTTTGAGAGAATAGACCATGTTTGGAATGAGTCTATAAGTAAGTTTTTTGAAGGAGTGAAAGTTTCACAACTTGCGCCTTCAGATTGGTTTTTGTTTAAGCATCGATAGTTTAATATTCTGAAAAATAAAAGTTGTCTATGTGTGGGGAAAAGACTCCCGCCTTATTGTACCGACTCCACATTGTCCTCACTCTGGAGGGTTGGAATGGAATCGAGAACAGTGTTTGCCTTTGCACGACTCACATCCTTAATCTGAATGGCAGACTCTATATCTACTGTCCTGATGTAAGGACTGATGGCTGTAGAGGCGCTTGGCTGTTCAATACCTGTGTTCGACATGGAATGCTCCACGATGTTGCTGACAGATATGAGGACTGCTACTATAGCGGCAGCACGGAAGAGAGGTGATACATGGCGTCGCAACTGGAAGATGCGAGTCTCACGCTTCTCTTCGCTGAGCATCTTGAGCATGCGAGCATCGAAGTCTGTACCGAGTTCTTCTGCGTGAGCCTCTGTCTGGAACACGAAGATGTCACGGTATTGCATGAGATGGGCAGGTACATCCTCCTGATTGAAGAATGAACGGAGAATCTGCTCTTCTTCGAGTGTTGTCATGCAGTCGAAGTAGCGATCCAGAAGTTGTTCGATGTACTTGTAATCCATATTCTCTTGGTCTTGGTTTATGAAGCTTTTTGATTGCCTTCTATCTGTATGACGACTGAGAACAGGAAAAGTTACAAGAAAAAGTGATTTTTTTCAAAAAAAATTAAAATCACCTCTTGCAGTATGGACAATCCCCTCCTCCACGGCATCCGCTACAGGGATGTCCGTCGTTCTTCTTCAGGGTGCGAAGGGCAAACCATGCGGCACAGAAGATGAGAAGAAGTATGATGAGGGTTGGGATATTCATAATGTGTGATGAAGATTGATGTCGGTTAAGAGAGGATAATTTTAATAAGGTACGCGCACACCCACGCGATAAGGCATTGTCCTACCACGATGAGAGTTGCCCATCGACTGCCTAACTCTCGGCGGATGGATGCTATGGCTGCCACGCATGGGGTGTAGAGAAGACAGAACACGAGGAACACATAGCATGTGGTGGTGCTGAGCATCGAGAAGAGTTGGTCGGTAGATGGGAAGAGGACTCCAAGAGTGGAAACAACTGTCTCTTTTGCCATGAAACCCGATGCGAGGGCTGTCACCCATCGCCAATCACCCAGTCCGAGTGGTGCGAACAATGGTGCGAGTGTACCAGCTATGCTTGCAAGTATGCTGCTGGATGTGTCTTCTACGAGTGTGAAGTGCCAGTTGAAGTTCTGCAAGAACCATATCACCATGCTCGCAAGGAAGATAACGGTGAACGCACGCTGAATGAAGTCGCGAGCCTTTTCCCACATGAGTTGGAGAGTGTTGCGCACTCCTGGCATTCGGTAGCATGGGAGTTCCATGACGAATGGTACCGCCTCGCCCTTGAAGAGTGAACCCTTGAAGAGGAACGCCAACAGTATGCCCACAAAGATTCCCAAGAAGTAGAGTGAACATATCACCATACCGCTATGGTGAGGGAACATGGCTGCACAGAAGAAACTATATATAGGTAGCTTTGCGGTACAAGACATGAACGGAGTGAGCAGAATGGTGAGTCGGCGGTCGCGTGCAGAAGGTAGGGTGCGAGTTGACATTACCGCAGGAACGGAACATCCGAAACCTATGAGCATTGGCACGATGGAACGGCCTGAGAGTCCTATCTTACGCAGTATCTTATCCATCACGAATGCGATGCGAGCCATGTAGCCTGAGTCTTCGAGCATGGAGAGCCAGAAGAAGAGAAGCACGATAAGCGGCATGAAACTAAGTACGGAACCTACTCCTCCACATATACCATCGATGACAAGCGAATGGACCACCTCGTTGACATGAAGCGAGGTGAGGAGTGTGTCGAGCTGTGCTGTACACCAATCTATACCCTCAGCGAAGGCATCCTGAATCCACGCTCCAACGGAGTTGAAAGTGAACCAGAACACGAATGCCATGATAAGCACGAAGGATGGAATGGCTGTATATCTGCCTGTAAGCACCTTATCAATAGCATTGCTGCGACGCTGTTCCTTGCTTTCACGAGGTTTGACAACCGACTTCTCGCACAACTTATGTATGAACGAGAAACGCATGTCGGCTATGGCTGCAGCACGGTCGAGTCCGCGTTCATCCTCCATCTGACGAATGATGTGTTCGATGGTCTGCTTCTCATTGATGTCGAGGTTGAGTGCATCCATAGTGATGTGGTCGCCCTCGATGAGTTTGGATGCTGCAAAACGAACCGGTATGTTTGCTCGCTTGGCATGGTCCTCGATGAAGTGCATGATGGCATGAAGACAACGGTGAAGTTCTCCACCATTATCGTCTGCATCACAGAAGTCGAGTCGCTTTGGTGTCTCCTGATACTGTGCGATGTGGATGGCATGTTCGATAAGTTCATCCACACCCTGATTCTTTGCAGCCGAGATTGGCACTACAGGTATTCCGAGTTCATGCTCCATCTCGTTGACAAGAACTGTACCACCATTACCCTCCATCTCGTCCATCATGTTGATGGCAAGCACCATAGGAATACCCAATTCGAGGAGCTGAAGTGTGAGGTAAAGGTTGCGCTCGATGTTGGTAGCATCTACGATATTGAATATTCCGCTTGGGTGTTCATCAAGGATGAACTGGCGCGAAACAATCTCTTCGGCTGTATAAGGCGAGAGGGAATAGATGCCTGGGAGGTCTGTAATCTCCGTATTCTTATGTCCCTTGATGGAACCCGACTTGCGGTCAACGGTAACACCAGGGAAGTTGCCCACATGCTGATTGCTACCAGTAAGCTGGTTGAAGAGGGTGGTCTTACCGCAGTTCTGGTTGCCTGCAAGAGCAAAAGTGAGTTTCGACTGTACGGGATGTGAATGGTCGTGTTCGTATGAGTGTCCTTCTATCTGGCGACGCTTCTGGTCCTCGATGTGGTAGTGTCCCTCTTCACCGAAGCCTGGGTGAGGACGAACAGAACGAGGACGAGCCGCTTCTCTCTTCTCTGGGATATTTGTAGAAACGGTTATCTGCTGTGCATCATCAAGACGGAGGGTGAGCAGGTAGTCGCGTATGAGCAACTGCATAGGGTCGCCCATAGGGGCAAACTTGATGAGCTTGACCTCTACACCTGGTATAACACCCATGTCGAGGAAGTGCTGGCGAAGTGCACCATCACCGCCTACCTCTGTGATGATTGCTGATTGTCCAATTTGTAAGTCGCGAAGTGTCATATATAGAAGTACAATGAATTTTGAGAGTGCAAAGATAGGAGTTTTTCCTTTACCTTGTATTATTGCGAGTCGTATTTACTCAATTTTAGGTATTCCTCCTTCACTTGCTTACGAGCACGGAAGAGTGTGACCTTCACATCCGACTCTGAAATGCCAAGCACCTGTGCTATGTCCTTGTATGATTTGCCCTCCACATCACGCAGTTGGATGATGGTGCGCTGCTTTTCGGGCAGTCGGTCCACGAGTGTCTCGATGATGCTTGTGCCTTCATTGTGGATGAGAGCCTCATCGGGCATAAGCTGATGTTCGTCTTCGTGGTCGTGAACCTGTTCGTTGAGCGAAAGGACCTTTGTGTTGGCTAATGCCTTGCGGTCGAGTGCAAGGTTACGAGCCATAGTGAGGGCATAGGATTCGAGGTTGAGAATCTTTTCGCCCTGCTGGATTTGTTTCCATATCTTCAGCAGACAATCCTGCACAATGTCTTCCGCCTCTTCGCGTGAGATGACGATGCGAAGAGCCGTACGGAAGATGATGTTCTTGAGTGGAAGGATGTCTTGCTTGAAGTCCATTTATTTTATTATAGTTCCGTGAGTGCCATCGATGGCATCAGCCTTAGTGATGATGACTTGCTTAACACCAGCATTTACTGCTGCAAGGGCATTCTCAATCTTTGGTATCATACCACCGCTTACTGTGCCGTCTGCCTTGAGAGCCTCGAAGGACTCGGCTGTGATGAGAGGGATGACAGAAGCCTCATCATCTGGGTCGGTAAGCACTCCTGCATGTTCGAAGGAGTACATGAGGGTGACATCGAAGTATGGTGCAAGGGCGCGTGCTGTCTCACTTGCAATGGTATCAGCATTGGTATTGAGGAGCGAACCTTGACCATCGTGGGTGAGTGGTGCCATGATTGGCACGATGCCCTGTTCGATGAGTGTGGCAAGCATCTTACCGTCTGCCTTGTCAACATCGCCAACATAACCGAAGTCAACCATCTGTTCTGAACCATCGTCCATCTTTACCTTCTTGAGTGGACGCTTGTGCGAGAGGATGACATTCATGTCTGCACCTGTAAGTCCGAGTGCATTGATTCCAATAGATTGGAGACGAGCCACGATGTTCTTGTTGACAAGTCCTCCGTAAACCATTGTCACCACCTTGAGCATCTCTGCATCTGTGACACGGCGACCGCCTATCATTGTGCTTTCGATACCAAGTTCGGCTGCAATCTTTGTGGCTGAACGACCGCCACCATGTACGAGGACCTTAGCACCTTCAATGGCTGAGAAGTCCTTGAGGAGTTGAGTGAGTGTGGCTTCGTCCTCTACGATTTTGCCACCAACCTTTATTACTGTAAGTTTCATTTTAGATGATCTTCAAAATAACGTGTTATTGTATTGTGTAAGTGAATTCTGTCTTTACCCGACATGTTGTGTCCATCGCCTGGATATGTGAAGAGGTCTGGATATGTGTCGGCATCGATACATGCTCGCATGAACGAGAGTGTGTGCTGAGGAACACATGTGTTGTCGTTTCCTCCATAGATAACCATAAGGCGGCCTTTGAGGTTTTCGTAACCTTCTGGATTGGATTCTGGTGTGTCCATGTAGCGTTCACCGTACATCACCTCGTAGAAGCGCCAGTCGATAACAGGACCACCAGCAACACCGACCTTGAAGGTCTCAGGGTAGGTTGTCATAAGACTTGAAGTCATGAATCCGCCGAAGCTCCAACCATGCACACCGATGCGGTCGGCATCAACGTATGGAAGTGACTTGAGATACTCTACTCCCTTCATCTGGTCCTTCATCTCCTCAACACCGAGGTTGCGGAATGTTGCCTGTTCGAAGGCAAGACCACGATGTTCGCTACCACGATTGTCAAGGCAGAACATCACATATCCCTTCTGTGCCATCCAGATGTCCCAACCTCTTGCTCCGTAGTTGCGGGAAGCATCGATATTGTGGGCGTGAGGTCCACCATATACATATATAACGGCAGGGTATTTCTTTGTTTCATCGAAGTCGGTTGGGAGGATGAGACGGTAATAAACATCGGTCACTCCATCTGCTGCCTTGAGTTTTCCTACCGTAATCTTTGGGACATTGTAGCCATTCCACTTCTCCCTTGCTGTAAATGCATTGACAGAGGTGTTGTTCATCGTGCTAACAATGTCGATATGACGAGCGAAGATGGTTCCAGATGAATAGTTGTCGAGGATGTAATCACCATTAGGAGAGAGCGACACATTATGCCAACCTGTCTTATTGCCCAAAGAGAATCGTTCGCCGTTCATGCTAACGATGAAAGGATTCTTCTGAAGAGGGTCGAGTTCGTTGGAAGTATAAACGATGCCTTTGCCTTCGATATTGAAACCAAGCACCTCAAACACCTCAAACTTTCCCTTTGTGATTTGCGATATACGCTTGCCATTCTTAGCATCATAAAGGTAGATGTGGTTGTATCCATCCCTTCGAGACAAGTAGATGAACTTGGTTGCATCCCAAGGAAGGTATTGGATAGGGGCACATGGTTCCACATATTTCTCGTTATCCTCAGTGAAAAGAACACGGATCTTTTCGCCTGTAGTGGCATTATACTCTATACATTCAGCATGATTCTGGTCGCGGTTGATTTCGATGACATATACCTTCTTGGCATCAGGACTCCAAGAGATGTTGGTGAAGTAGCGGTCTGTTGGGTCTTCTGTCTTGAGGTAAATAGTCTGTTTTGTGGAAATGTCATAAACTCCTACGCTGACCTTATGGCTTGTCTCTCCAGCCATTGGGTATGGGTCTGATTCGAGAAGAGCGCAACGCGAAGCGACCTCCGCAGTATCATGTGCTGCATACATCTGAGAATTGGCGTGTGGAGTGATGTTGACCTGTGGGTACTTTGATACCATGCTCTGGTCCATACGATAGAAGGCAAGCTTTGAACCATCAGGACTCCAGAAGGTACCTTTCTCAATACCAAACTCATTGCGATGCACGCTTTCGCCATAACGGATGTCGATGCTACCATCGTTGGTGATTGTCAGCACTTTGTCGTCTGCCTGGTGAATATAGAGGTTGTGGTCCTTAGTGTAGGCTACCGCTAATGTCTTGTCGCACATATCCTCACTCTCTGCCTCTGGGTCGAGCTTCATCGACCAAACGAGTTTGCCTGTACTGACATTGATACAAGCCCTTTCGTTTGCCACCTTAGTCAACATGACATTTGGTCTGTCATTGAGGAAAGTGACATTATAGAAGTTTGGCATTGGTTTCAAGCCCTTTGCCAGAAGCACTTCGTTGACTGTTTCACGCTTGAGGAAAAGCGTCTTATTTCCTGTCTGTCTGTTAACGGTACTACAACTGTCAACATCCAACTCAACTGCAATAGCCGCAAGCCAGGTGTAGTATCGGTTCTCTGGCTGCATACTTCTGTAAGTCTTACCACCAGGGATGAGGTCATCAAGTGTGAACTGTTTTTTTTGTGCCATAAGGATTAACGGAAATGCCATGAGGGCAAGCAAAAGAAATCGTTTCATTGTAATATTTGAGATAAAGGGATGAGCACAAAGTCGCGCTCGTTGATATGTGGATGTGGAATAGTTAATTCTGGAGTTGAGAGGTGCAGGTCATCATAGAGCAAAATGTCTATGTCGATGATGCGGTCGTGATAGATGCCACCTACTGACTTGTGGGTGCGTCCCATGTGGCGTTCGATGTCTTGTGTGGTGCGCAGAACAGCAAATGGAGACAGGTCGGTCTCTACCCTTACGGCAGCATTGAGAAACGAGTTTTTGCTCTCGAATCCCCAAGGTGCTGTTTGCAAAAAGGCGGATTGAGCCTTAATGGCGCCAATCCGCATTTGTATCTCCGAGATGGCTTGGTGCAGATTGTGCTCCTTGTCACCTAAATTTGTTCCTAAAGACAGAAAGACTGTGTGGGACATACCGTTTGTTTAGTCAATGAGAAGCATTGCATCTCCGTATGTTCCGAACTTGTAGTCTCCCTTGAGAGCCTCCTTGTAAGCATCCATCACCACCTCGAATCCACCGAATGCTGCTACGAGCATGAGCATTGTTGAGAGTGGCATCTGGAAGTTCACTACGAAAGCATCTGCAACGGTAAAGTCGTATGGAGGGAAGATGAACTTGTTTGTCCATCCTTCGAATGCCTTGATGCGACCACCAGGGCCAACGGCTGTCTCGAGAGCACGAAGCACTGTATTGCCGACAGCACATATCTTATGGCCTTCGTCCTTTGCCTTGTTCACTACCTGACAAGCCTCTTCTGGAACGAACATCTGTTCGCTGTCTGTCTTATGCTTTGTGAGGTCCTCAACATCGATGCTGCGGAAACTGCCAAGTCCTGCGTGAAGAGTGATGAAGGTCTGTTCAATGCCCTTAATCTCCATACGCTTGAGGAGCTCACGAGAGAAGTGGAGTCCTGTGGCTGGAGCTGTAACTGCACCTTCCTTCGAAGCAAAGATAGTCTGGAAACGCTCGTGGTCTTCAGGTTCAGCCTTGCGGCGACTGCGTATATCATCTGGAAGTGGAGCCTCACCGAGAGCA
This sequence comes from uncultured Prevotellaceae bacterium, assembly GCA_937893145.1. Taxonomy (GTDB): domain Bacteria; phylum Bacteroidota; class Bacteroidia; order Bacteroidales; family Bacteroidaceae; genus Minthosoma. Next base: position 8,402 of record CALBJW010000117.1, read on the forward strand.
TAAAGGTCGCGCTTGAAGTCGTCGTGTGGTCCATCATAAAGGAAACGAAGTGTACGACCACGAGAAGTGGTATTGTCAATCACCTCGGCAACCATAGAGTCGTCTTCTCCGAAATAGAGCTTGTTTCCGATACGAATCTTACGGGCTGGATCAACAAGTACATCCCACAAACGCATGTCGGCATTGAGTTCACGAAGAAGGAACACCTCAATCGTTGCACCAGTCTTCTCCTTGTTACCATAGAGACGAGCTGGGAACACGCGTGTATCGTTGAACACGAATGCGTCGCCTTCATCAAAATAATCAATGATGTCCTTGAAGAGGCGGTGCTCAATCTCTCCTGTTGTGCGGTGAACAACCATGAGTTTTGCCTCGTCACGATTGTAGAGTCTTGTCTCTTCATCGTAAGTACGAGGGTAAAGTGCAATCTTATCGTCTGGAAGCTTGAACTTGAATTGTGAGAGTTTCATATTATTGTTGTTTTATACTTATATTGTTTCTATTCTTCTTTTACGATGGTCTGAGTGTCGAGCCACTGTGGGAACTGCTCTATGTCGAGACAGTCGGCAAGGGTGTATTTGCCAATGCGGGTGCGCATGAGTCCTGTGAGATAGGCTCCTGAGCCAAGCGACTGACCAATGTCGCGAGCAAGTGCGCGGATGTATGTTCCTTTTGAACAAACAACACGGAGGAGAAGCTGCAGATATTCGCCCTTGATGTTAGCGTGCTGATACTGGATACGTTCCTTCTCATCTATATTGGTATCATCGACTGCAGGTTCTTCTTCTACCATTCCAAAACCAAGCACCTCAAGTTCGTCGATAACAAGTGTCTTGGGTTTGAGTTCCACTTCTGCTCCGGTACGAGCATACTTGAACGCACGTTTTCCATCTACCTTCACGGCAGAGTATGTTGGAGGAATCTGATGTATCTCGCCGATGAAGGCTTTGATTTTCTCATCCACCAGTTCGCGTGTTATATGTTCCGTAGGATATGTGGCATCTTCAGGGGTCTCCATGTCAAACGATGGTGTGGTGGCTCCTAACTTAATACTTGCAATGTACTCCTTAGTGTGCGACTGAAGTTCATCAATGTTCTTTGTCTCCTTACCTGTACAAACGATGAGAACGCCTGTGGCAAGGGGGTCGAGGGTGCCGGCATGTCCTACCTTGAGTTTCTTCACACCAAGACGGTGCGAGAGTTCACCTCGCACTTTTGCCACAACATTGAACGAAGTCCAACGATATGGCTTGTTGAAAATTAGTATTTCGCCTTTCTGTGGATTCATTATAGGAGATTAAAATGCCAACTGCCAAATGAGAACTGCAATACCTACCAATGCACAGTAGATTGCGAACCAAATCATCTTGCCCTTCTTCACAAGGTCAATCATGAGTTTGCAGGCAAGACAACCAGTGATGAAGGCTGCAACGAAACCTACAACGAGGGCAGAAGCAGAGATGCCTGCCATAGCCTCCTGAACACCTAATTCCATCATGTCCTTCACATCGAGAAGTGCCATACCAAGAATTGGTGGGATAGCCATGAGGAAGGAGAACTGAGCAAGCGATTCCTTCTTGTCACCAAGGATGAGACCTGTACCGATAGTTGAACCCGAGCGACTCAATCCTGGAAGTGCTGCGATAGCCTGAGCGATACCGATAATGAAGGCATCGAGGGTTGAGATATTCTCTTTTGTTCGTGGTTTTGCAAAGTAACTGAAACCAAGAAGGCAGGCTGTCACCAAAAGACAGCAACCAACGACTACGAGTCCGCTGAATGCTTCTTCTATCTGGTCCTTGAAGAACACGCCTACGATACCTATTGGAATCATTGAGATGATGATGTTGAGAGCATATTTCTGCTCCATGTTCAACTTACCATTCCAACAGAAAAGACCTTTGAGAATCCAAACAATCTCTTTCCACAAGATGACAACGGTGGAAAGTACTGTTGCAACGTGAACCGCTACGGTGAATGACATCACCTTGTCTGGGTCCTCAACTCCAAGCAGTTCGCCTGCAATGGCGAGGTGTCCACTACTACTTACAGGGAGATACTCGGTGAGTCCCTGAAAAATACCCATTAAGAGTGCTTGTAACCAATCCATCCTCTACCCTTTCTTAGTCTTTCTTACTTGGCCAAAGGATGGCTACAATTACAAAGAGGAATCCGAAAAGACTTACCATTGGTGCAATCTTGATGCGTGTGTCGCTGAAGATGTCAGCACAGAATGCCTCTTCTGTTGTACCAGGACCAGACATGAGGAAAAGTCCCACGAGAGTAATGATGATACCAACTACCAAGAGGATGTAGTTGATCTTTGAGAATGCAAAATTATTATGCTTCATAAGTGTTGATATTTTTCTTTTATTAAATGTAGTAAAGCTTGTTGGTACTCATCTTTAAGTATTTGTTCAACGAGATGAGTGTGCAGAGAAGTGTGATAACCATACCGAAGATGAATACTGCCAAGAATACAGTAAACAGCACCTTCCAGTCGATGATAATGTTTGCCTGTGGCTCAAACTTCATCAACCAGCGTACTCCAAAGAGTATCGCAGCGTCTGCAAAGATGGCGGAGAAGAGTCCGAGATATACTCCATTCCAAAGGAAAGGCTTGCGAATGAAGTTCCAGCTTGCACCCACCAACTTCATGGTGTTGATGGTGAAACGCTTTGAGAATATTGTAAGCTGAATGGTATTGTTTATCAGAGTGAATGAGATATAAGTAAACAATGCTGCAATGATGAGCATGATGATACTTATCTTCTTGATATTGTCATTAACTGCTTTGATAAGATCTTTAGAGTAAATGACATCCACAACTCCTTTTGTGTGCTTGATATTGTTCACTATCTTATCCATTTCTTCATTTGAGGCGTGGTCTGCCTTCACCTTTATTTCAAACGAAGCAGTATAAGGATTGAAGCCCAAGAACTCGGAAGGATCAACACCTTGAATCTCGCATTCCTCCTGAAGCGCCTGCTCCTTGGAGATGTACTGGAGTTCCTTGATGTAGTCCTGCTTATCGAACGAAGACTTCAACTTCTGTATCTGTAAGCTATCAATCTCATCGTTGATAAGAACGCTGATATTGATGTTTTCACGCACATAATTCGAGAGGTTGTTAGCCGAGAGCACAAAAAGTACTATGGTTCCAAGCAACACAAGTACAAGTGTGGTGCTGATGCAGGTTGTTATGAACTGCGTAGAGAAATGAAAATTGCTCTTCTTTTTCATATATTATTCTGTTACTTCAACACCCTTAAGTGTTGCTGAACTTGATTCCAAAACTTTTACCTTAACAAAATCGCCAATGTGATGAGTGCCACGGTCGAAGACAACAACCTTGTTCTGCTGTGTGCGACCAAAGAGCTGGTCTTTGCTTCGCTTGCTCACTCCCTCAACAAGAATCTCGAATGTCTTGCCAATATCCTTGCGATAACTCTCAGCAGAGAGCTGGTTCTGAAGAGCAATCATCTCGTTCAAGCGGTTAATCTTTGTCTCTTCTGGAATGTCATCTGGCAAATGCTTTGAAGCATAAGTGCCAGGACGCTCGCTATACTTGAACATGAATGCTGAATCGTAACCACATTCTCTCATGAGTGAGAGTGAAAGCTGATGGTCTTCCTCTGTTTCCGAATGGTAACCAACGAAGATATCTGTTGTGAGTCCACAATCTGGAAGGATACGACGAATAGCAGCCACACGACCAAGATACCACTCACGAGTGTACTTTCTGTTCATCAACTGCAAAATCCTGTCACTACCACTCTGCACAGGGAGATGGATATGACGGCAGATGTTTGAGTGGGCAGCAATAACTTCAAGTGTCTCATCGCTCATATCCTTTGGATGACTTGTTGTGAAACGAATGCGCATCTCAGGTACTGCATCTGCAACAATAGCGAGCAACTGAGGAAAACCTACCTCGCCACACTTATAGCTGTTCACATTCTGACCAAGAAGTGTCACCTCCTTATAACCTTTATCACGAAGGTCACGCACCTCGTTGAGGATGCTATCCACCTCACGACTACGCTCACGACCACGAGTATAAGGAACAATGCAGTAGTGACAGAAATTATTGCAACCACGCATGATGCTTACAAAACCACTGATATGTCCGCCGCAAACTCGCTCTGGAATAACGTCGCGATATGTCTCTGTTGTGGAAAGTTCGATGTTGATTGCCTTTTCGCCAACTTCAGCTGATGCGAAAAGTTCAGGAAGTGAAAGGTAAGAGTCTGGACCTGCAACGATGTCAACATGATGGTTGTCGATGAGGTCTTCCTTCACGCGTTCTGCCATACAACCCACAACACCGATGATGAGTTTTCTGCCTTTCTTCTGCAAAGCATGCAACTGCTCAAGTCTGTTGTAAATCTTGTTCTCGGCATTTTCACGAACCGAACAAGTGTTAAGCAAGATTGCATCAGCCTCATCAATGTCCTGACAAGTATCATAATCTGCCATCTTCATCACTGAAGCAATCACCTCACTATCTGCCACATTCATCTGGCAACCGTATGTTTCAATGAAAAGTTTCTTCATTTTTACCTTTGTCTTTATTTATGGTTTTCGCATCGAAGCGAACAGTTTTATGCTTCGAAACGAAGTGTTACATTAACCTTTTGGGTATTTTACACCAAATTCGTTGCAAAATTACAAATTATTTCTGTTATTTTCGTAACTTTGCACCCAAAATCAACTGATATGCGTTTAGAATTCCAAAAAAAGATAGCAAGCAGCCAGTTTACTTTACCTTTGGTGTGCATTTTAGCGGGCATAATATGGCTGCTGTTGCCTCCGGCTCATTCTCTTTCATTTGAAGGTGAACACTATGGCTTATGGACACAAATCCCCAGCTACATCACCAATGGTTCGATGGCTTTGTATTTAGGAATGGGACTTGCTGCACTTGGAGTATATCTGATAGCCGAACTAACAAACACATTCGTTCTGCTTCGCATCAGTTCTCGAATGTTGAGTAGTGTACTCGCCCTGCTATTAGGCACAATACTTTGTCTGCACACAATCAATCCAGGACTCATCGTCATGGTTCTCAGCATCCTTTCTTTCTTTGGATTGTTTCTCACGTACCAGCAACAAATACCTACCGTCACATTCCTGACATATTTGGCAATATCTATTGCTTCGCTGGTATTCCCAAAACTGTTGTATATCGTACCTATATATTGGTTAGCCCAGATATATTTGCGTTCATTATCAATACGTTGTTGGATAGCATCACTTCTTGGTGTCCTGTCTGTGTATTGGATTTTCTTCGGCATCTCGATGTGTACAGAAGGAGGACTTGAATTGTTCCTCACAACCTGCTTAAGCATCATCGATTTGGACATGCCAGATTATTCTTCTCTTCCACTCTCGCACATTCTTATCTACTCATATCTGATGGTGTTCTTCCTTGTAGGAACTGTAAACTGCTACATGAACAGTTTCCTCGACAAGACTCGTACTCGCATCATCTACAAGTCTATCATCATGCACGGCTTTGTGATAGCGATTGCTATAGCTGCACAACCGCATTTCTTCCATATACTTTTGCCTCTTTTGATGGTAGATTCGGCAATGGTTGGAGGTCACTATATAGCATTGACATACAATCGTTTCTCACACCTCTACTGCATAGTGATGCTTCTACTTCTGGGAGGGTTGACTATCTTCCAAATTTTAGGTTAACTATTTGACAAATTCACATGAACGAATTTTTTATTCAATACGGATATTTGGGCATGGGACTTGCCGCCTTTCTTGCAGGCACTTTTGTCCCTTTTTCAAGCGAAGCCGTAATGGTAGCCCTCATCGTTACTACAGGAATGGACCCTTGGCTTACCATCATTAGCGGAACTGTCGGTAATGTGCTCGGTTCACTTTTCAACTATTATATAGGAAGGATATGGAACATAAACCAGATTTCACGCTGGATGCATGTAAAAGTGGAACGATTGGAAAAGACACAGCGATATGTTGCAAATCGCGGTTCATGGATTGCAACCTTCACTTTCCTTCCTGCATTTGGAACATGCATCTCCATTGCTTTGGGACTGTTGCGTGCTAATGTGTGGGGAGTGTTGCTATTCTCCACATTGGGAAAACTTGGCAGATATATACTTTTCGGTTATACCGCAGCACTAATGAAGGGGTGAAAAAAGACACTATGCATCATGTTTTTTACATTTTGCTTGCTTATAATAAATATATGTATTAACTTTGCACATGAAATTTCTTGTGTTTTAACAATAGACAAATAACCATAAGATATTATGAAATCAAAAAACAACAAAAAAATGGAAGAAGAAGATTCGGAGTACGAATACATTAGACTTTCAGCTTTCGAACTGTATCTTCCTCTTGTTATTGGTATCTTATCATTAGGTATTACCGGAATTGTTGGTTACATCATGTTTAAGGTTATCAATCTTAACTCAAATGAAGGCCAATACGAATTCATGGAACGCCTTGTGGATGCTTCAATCTGGCTCTTCATGGGCATTTTCTTCTATTTTTTACATGTAAGATTAACAACATCAATGCGTAATGTTATGGAACTTAAAACAGTATCTCTTTTTGCAGGTTTGGCTTTGCTTGCCAAATTAGTTGTAATGGTCATCGAGGACATTCCTGTACTTTCTGGTGGCGGTATCTTCACCATCTACCATGGTCTTGAGTATTTGGTATGGGTTCTCCTTACAGTTTTCTTCTTCCTCTATTGGTGGCGTATGCATGACTTCGACCTCGACACATACGCAGACTTCGAAGGAAGAGACGATTATTAATATTTAGTACACGTCACAGCAACAACATAGCTTATGAGTTTAGGCGAATACGAACGCGACGACGAACTTGATGATTCTAAGATAAAGCTGATACACAAAACCGCAAAGATGACGGCGTTCATGTGTCTGCTCATCTTCTTCATGATGATCATGTTCGGAGACTTAAACACTAACGACGGACAACTTGACTTCGGACGTTACCTGGTAGATGCGTTCACGTGGATGTTGATTTCAGTTTTTCTGTATTTTCTTCACACACGTTTCACAAGACATCGCAATAATATGGAAATAAAGACAATATCTCGTTTTGTAAGTGTGGCATGTTGTGTAAAACTTATCACAACGATTTTGTATGTCATTCCACTCTTCAGAACAAACATCTTCAACATAACCAACTGCATACTTGACATCTACTATGTTTCAAAAGTTCTTGTTTGGTTGTTCCTTACATTATTCTTCTATCAGTACAAGAAAGAAATATTGAGGTACGACTTCAGACATCTTGAAGAAGAAGAAGAAGAGGAAGAAAATTAAATGTCCGTTCAAACATATCGCTATGAAGAAAATAATCATCTATATAATCGCTTCACTCATGATTGTGGCATGTGGCAACAATCAATGTGAATCTTGCACAAATAAATGCGCTTCAACTTCAGTCGCTTCCAACAAAAACGAAGAAGGTGTCGAAAAGGCTGTTAGAAATGCTTACGAATACTACTTCTTCCTTTTGAATGAAGAGGAAAAAGCTAATAAGGCAGAAATCGCAGGAGAAGATTACATCAAGACTGTTGAAGAGTCAGACTATGACATGTCTGTTTATCTCACAAGAAAATTCAACTCTACGCTTGAGCAAACTAAGAGAAAGATATGGGCAGAAGACGATCTTTTCTTAGAATACGACTACTGGATTAACGCTCAGGACTTCACAACCATTGATAAGTTTGATGTTGAAATAACAGAATGCAAAGACAATAATGCAAAAGCTAATGTCAAGTTCAAGAATCTTGGAGAAATGACAACCGTTACTCTTCGACTTGAATATGATGAAGAAATTGGTAATTGGCTCATAGCAGACTTCATAGACAAAGAAGGCAAAGCGAGTCTTTTAGAAAGCATGATTGAGTTCCTTTCAAAATAAAAGAGATTACTCTCCCTCAAAAACAAATCCTCCCGAAACATGAATTTACTTCATTATTCGGGAGGATTTATTATTACCATTTAGGTGAACCTAAGCCTATATCTCTTCGTATTCAATATCCCAAGCTGCAAGAGCTTCCTCAACGGAATAACCAGCATCAAGGGCAATCAAGAATTCTCTTTCAATGCCATGCTTGATTGCGAGGGCCCTTCCATCGTCGATTTTCGCCTTAGAATCAGGTATCTTCTTAATCTTTACACCTAAAATATTTTCTATCAAATGTTTCATTAATATCTGTCTATTATATGGATTGTGGTGCAAAAGTAAGGTTTTCATTTGAAAACACCAAACAAATAGATGTGTTTTTTATTAAGAAAGCCTTTAAGGGCAATTAAATGTCCAACAAAATGTAAAAACATTAAGTTATATAATACAATATTTTGTCCTTTCATCCTTTTTTTGTTACTTTGCACATAAAATATAAACTAAGGATATATGAAACAGTATTCTCTTATTCTCACATCATTTTTTGCTGGTATTTGTCTGCTGAATTCATGTACAGGAACCAACAATAAAACCTCTAACGAGGAAGACTCTATAAAGGTCGAAATAATAGACACTATTGATGTTCCTGAAATAATCAACACGGTAGGTACCGTGGGTGATGGCACTTCAATGCACATCTTGGAACTCATCTCTGACAAGGGCGACACCATTCTTATTGACTGTCCAATCAATATGATTGCAGGTGGAGCGGAGGCAGGTGATAGAATCACCGTGACATACATAAATGACAATAACACGTACCGCGCTATGACAAGCATCAACCTCACTGCACTTGAACATCTTTGGAGTCAAACTGGAGCCGATGGCAACAAGCAGAGCTTAGAAATCAATTCGGGAGGTCGTGCCTCAACATACGACATGAGTATCGATTACGACGCTTGGAGCATTGAAGAAGGCAAACTGCTTCTCCACTCACCAAAGAAGATTGCTTCAGAGCAGAGCGCTATAGTTGACACCTTCGACATCATGGAGCTCAGCGATGAAAGGCTCGTGTTAATGCATGGCAACTTAGAAAGCGAGTTTGTCAGAGAAAACTAAAACGCCCTTTGTTTGAACGAAGATGAAAACTACTTGGGTGAACAGCTCAACAGAAAACAAAACTATTAATCTAAACATAACATGAAAAAACTATTTATCGCACTTTTGGCATTGTTAGTAGTGCCAATGTCTATGTCTGCTGCTAAGCCAGGCAAGCAGAAAACAGACCGTGAAGTATGGGTTGACATCATGTATCAGATGGCAGAACCTGTAATGAAGAACATGGCAGAAGGCAAACTGCAGCAAGTAATGGACACTGCAAATGGCAGCAAGAACCTTGAACTTTCCCCTACATGGGACAATAGAAACAAGAGAGTTGCCTATATGGAGGCTTTCGGACGACTCTTAGCAGGACTTGCACCTTGGCTTAACCTTCCTGATGACAATACAGCTGAGAGTGCGAAGCGTAAGCAGCTTCGCGAATGGACTCGCAAGGCTATCATCAACGCTGTTGACCCTAACTCACCAGACCGTCTTGGATGGGAAAGCGGAGGACAGACACTTGTTGATGGTGCTTACGTTGTAGAAGGTCTTTATCGTGGTTACGACTCGCTTTGGGTTCCACTTCCAAAGGAGACAAAGGACCTATATATTAAGGAGATTAAGGGATTGCGCCGTTACGACCCTCCTTACACAAACTGGTTCCTCTTCGTAGGAATGGAGGAATGTTTCCTCAAGTATGTTGGTGCTGATGCAGACCCATTCCGCATCAAGACTGCAATGAGCAAGGTAGAAGAATGGTATATCGGTGATGGTATATATAGCGATGGACCTTCGTTTGCATTTGACTACTACAACTCATTCGTAATCCAGCCAATGTATCTTGAATGCCTTGAAATGATTGCTGCCCGCGATGGCGGAAACAGTTATCTTATCCGTTCAAAGGACAGCAAGCGTAACACAGCAAATAATCGTGTGAAGGAAGTGCGCAAACGTATGCAGAAGTGGAGTGTCATCCTGGAACGATTCATCTCTCCTGAAGGCACATTCCCTGTTGTAGGTCGAAGCATACCTTACCGCATGGCAGTTCTTCAACCTCTCGCACAACTTGCATGGCGCAAGCAGTTGCCTCAGGAACTTCATGAAGGACAGGTTCGCTCAGCCCTCACAGCAGTAGCAAACCGCATGTTCTACGGCAGTGTTGAGAACCCAGCAAAGAACGCATCGCCTCTCTCAAAGAACTACAATGCTGGTGGTTTCCTCACAATCGGTTTTGTAGGTCCACACCCTAATGTTGCGGACTGGTACACAAACAACGGTTCCCTCTACATGACCTCACTTGCATTCATGGCACTCGGTTTGCCTGAGACAGATTCGTTCTGGACTGCTCCTGCAGAGAAATGGACAAGCAAGAAGGCTTGGGAAGGTGATGATTTCCCTAAGGACCACAAGTGGGACATCAACAAGGAAATCCTTTACTGGGAGTAAAACGAACTCCTCATAAGGCACAATAAAACAAACTCTCCTCTTACCAATCAAGGTCGGAGGAGAGTTTTGTTTTATTTCCAAAGGAAGTTCAACCAATCAGGAACCAATCGTTCCCAGTCTGCTTCGCAGTGATTACCATCCTGTTGACAGACAATATCTGTGATGAGTTCCTTTTCTTTCATCAAAGCATCGAGTTTGAGAACGTTGCGACGAAGGCTACCCCAACGGTCCTCGTACTTACCCCAAGACACATAAACACGAGTGTCAGGGTTCAGTTCTTCGGTCTGGATAATCTTCATGATGTCTTTAGTTCTATTGAACAACGCAGGAGAGATGACCGCAGACTTCGAGAACACCTTATTATATTTAAGGACACCATAAAGAGCCATCAATCCGCCCATACTTGAACCACCTATGGCAGTAGCCTCACGGAAAGAATATGTACGGTAATTAGCATCGATATATGGTTTCACCTCATTAGCAATCCAATCCATAGTCTTCTCACCTATTCCACGAATCGAACCGACTTCCTTGTCCCAGATGTTATAAGGACAATATTCCACGATGCGCTGGTTGCCTGTATGTGAGCATTCAAAACCAACCACAATGACACGCTTGTCCCACTGATCGAGGAAAGACTTCATACCCCACGACTTACCATAAGTGGCATCCCAATCGAAGAAGAGGTTATGTCCATCAAACATATAAATCACAGGATAGCGCTCATCCGTGTCGTAATATTCGTCTGGGAGATATAAATGTATTATTCTGTTTTCTTGTGCTGGAGGGTATGGAAATTCAAATTTATGTATCATGTATATTAATTCCTAAATTACTAAATGTTCCATGCTGCTGGGTTGCACTGAGCCTCAACCTCATTCTCGATATCATCCGAGAGGGAAGGATAGAAGTCAATGCCTGTAATCTTTTCAATCTCATCTACCGAAACAGCATAGGTACGAATATCGTGTGGTGTGCCTTCATTTGGCATGATGAAGCCTATGGCACGAGGACGCTTGCCCATCTTGAGAACAACCTTGAAGAAACGGTCTGGCACAGAAACCCAAAGTCCGTGATCACGCTTACCGATAGTCTTAGGGTTCTTAGAGTCGAAGATAGGACCGCAACAGATGTAGAGGTCACCATAGTCATACACCCAATCGCGACAGAGCATCTCAAGTTCGTTCCAGTCGCCCGCATTGAGGTCGTGGCGCTGAGGACATATATTTGACATCTGGAAAGACTCGAGCATAGCATCATAGTCATTCTTATTATCAGCAGCAGGACACATGTGGCCACGATCGTATCGAGAACCCGCATAGTCGCGTGTGACTACCTGCAATTTTTCAGGAAGCGTAGTGTCAGGTGTGAACTCATCCGAACGGTAATTCTTGCCACGAGTGCGATACTTAGCAAGTTTCCAACAAACATAATTAGGACAAAGTGTGTTTGCATTGAAAGAAACCACAAACTGAAGTTTCTTCAAGATGCGTTCAGAACGGTCCTTGAGAGGAGCAGGCTGTTCGAGTCTTCTGTTGCTTTGATTATTGTTGACCTTTGCTTCTGGTCTATCATACTGGTTGTCGGTAGTAGTCTGATAAGAACTGCTGCCAGAAGACTGACTGTTCGACTTGTCTGGATTAGTGTATAAGAAGCTCTGAACTACTGCCAAAGTATCTGAATTCTCCTCAGACTGTGAGCTATTTCCACAAGCAGCGAAGAGAAGCGAGAGGCAAGAAAAGATAAAAACCTTAGTCTTATTCATTTCAAAGAAATAATTATATAATGTTCGCGTATGTGTAATGTGATGATTACTTAACGTAAGTCTTGAGTATCTCCTTCGAAGTCTCATCACCAAGTTCTATAGCCTTTTCGAGTGAAGCACGAGCAGACTTCATGTCATTCTTCTGCACCTGAGCATAACCACGAATGCGGTAAGAGTCTGGCACATTAGGATTAAGACTGATGGCATCGTTACAAGAAGTGATACAATCATCAATCATGTTAAACTTAAGGCACATACCAGCCTTCTCAATGTGGTAGAGAACCTTGTTTGGAGCCTTTGTGATGGCACTATTGATGTCATCAAATGCCTGCTGGAACATGTGTGCCTCCATCTCAATCTGACAGCGGTCGTAGTGGAACACATCCGAAACCTGAGAGTTGAGGAGATAAGCATACTGGTTGTAGTCGAGCACAGCATGACGATAGTTACCGCTACGAGCGAGAATCTGACCACGACGAAGCACAAACTGTGCTGCATCGGCTGGCATTGGTTCTGGGAACATAGCGATAGCACTATCAAGGTCAGCAACCACAGCAGATGCGCTATCACCACGCGCTTCCTTAGCAAGACTCATAGCATAGAAATAGACAGGAGACTTGCGTTCGCCTGTGTTGAGTTCTTCGTAAAGCGCAATCACACTATCATAATCCTTCTTGTTTGAAAGAATCTGTGCCTTGAGTTCCTTGCACTTCACGAGATTAGCAGGTGTCTCATCGCGGTTAGCAGCATTTTCGAGTTCAATGGCCTTGTCAACATAGTTGAGAGCAACATCAGCAGTCCACTTCTCGTATGGTGGTTCTGGCATGAACTGAAGCTTATTGTAGATAGCCTGAGCGATGTTCATGTTCGCAACAGCTTTGTCTGCTGAAAGAGACAGATACTTCTCAAGGTCCGCATTAGCCTCATCAAAGCGCTGGAGGTCTGTGAGTGGAGTACAGCGGCGATAGTATGCTTCTGCACACTGTGGATAAGCAGCCACAAAACGATTGAGGATATCCATGTACTCTTCATTGCCCGCACTACGAGACTTGAAGAAAGAATACACAAGACATTCCTCCTGAGAATCAGGAATACCTTTTGCAATGTTAATGCTCTGGAGAGCCAAAGAAGCCGAGCGAGACTGAATGGCTTCAATCTTCAGAACCTCACGGTAGCGCATGTCGAGAGCATAACTACGAAGGTCACTACCCTGTCCCAATGCAGAGTGAAGGATACCCACGAGTTCACCACTCTGGTTCAACAAAGGAGCACCAACATATTCATCACCCATATTGTTCGACATCTTGTAGTAACCATATTTGGCTTCAATCGAATCAACGCCCTCTATGGTTGCTTGAGGACATGTAGAAATCTTCTCTTTAGAATAATTAAGTGCATAGACAGCAGCACCAACAGGCTGGATATATTCTGCAACCTTGAGCACAGCATTGCCCTTTGTCTCTACATGGAAACGAACCACAGAATAAGTGTCATCTGCACCAAGAATGCACTCCACATCATACTGCTTGCCCGAAGCATCAACAACCATTGCCTTTGATGCACCCTTGAAGAGTTGGTAATCTGCTATAGCCTCACCGTTAGGACCAACATAGAATGCTGTTCCCGACTTCATCAATTCGCCATTCTTATCGTATGTGTTGAGAGAAAGAATTGCCTTCTGTGCCTTAGAAGCGAACTTTGGTGCAGACTGCATCTGAGCCAAAGCTGCCACAACAGAACAAGTAAAAATAAGTACTGATAATATAGACTTTTTCATTATATATTATGAATTAATTAATGCTTTTGCGTTATCTAATGCAGCCTGAGTGAGGTTCTCACCACTGAGCATGTGGGCTATCTCCTCAATGCGCTGTTCGGTTGTAAGTTCGATGATATGCGAAACAGTAGCATCATCGTTGTCCTCCTTATATACTTTATAATGTGAAAGGCCAAGTGCTGCAATCTGTGGGAGGTGAGTGATGGAAATAACCTGTCGATTATTGTCACCCATCTCACGCATTATCTTAGCCATCTTCTCAGCGATGCTACCCGACACACCCGTATCGATTTCATCGAAGATGATGGTAGGAAGTTTCACAGCACCAGCAATCATTGCCTTGAGCGACAGCATCACACGAGCGATTTCACCGCCCGACGCCACCTGTGCCACATCCTTGAGAGGAGCATTCTTGTTTGCAGAGAAAAGGAATGTTATGTGGTCTATGCCCGATGCAGTGAGTCGCTTGTCCTGTTTCTCCTCATCAGCAGAAGCAGAGTCGAAGTCAACACAGAACTGCACATTAGGCATTCCGAGAGGAATGAGTTTTTCAACCATCTCCTTCTCCACCTGCTTTGCAGCCTTCTTTCGAGAAGCACTAAGTTTCTCTGCCAACTTATACACCTTATTATATTGTGCCTCGCACTGAGCAGTGAGTTGTTCGATGACCTCTTCACTATTATCAATGCCGAGAAGCTTTTCTTCAAGTTCTGCCTGCAAAGCAAGCAATTCCTCTACAGTCTCCACACCATGTTTCTTCTGCAAAGTATAGATTGTAGAGAGTCGTTCGTTTACCCAATCCAGACGCTGTGGGTTAAACTCCACATTATCACAGTTCGACTCGATTTCATCGGCAATATCCTTCAGTTCAATATAGCAAGAATCGAGACGTTCAGACAATTCATTAGCCGAACCAAACACACTGGTGATGCCCTGCAGAGCATGGACAGACTGCTTGAGCAGTTGCAGAACATCCGTTCCTGAGTCGCTTGGGTTCTGCAAACATCCACCAGCCTCATAGAGAGCCTGCTTTATATCCTCAGCATGAGAGAGCATTTCGCTTTCCTCTTCAAGTTCGGCTTGTTCACCTTCCTTCAATTCGGCTTCAGCAAGTTTCTCAGCCTGGAAACGAATGAATTCCTCATCATTCTTAGCCGCTGCTGATGTAGCCTTTGCATCCTCCAACGCCTTAACGAGTGACTTGTACTGTGCAAACTCATCCTTATATTTAGCGAGCAAATCAGCGTTTTGTCCGATAATGTCGAGTACGGAAATCTGGAAGTCCTCCTTTCCGAGCAGAAGATTCTTGTGCTGCGAATGCACATCAATCAGCTGTTCACCTATCTCCTTGAGTTGGGTGAGCGAAGCAAGAGAGTCGTTGATGAAGGAGCGCGACTTACCCGCAGCAGTCAATTCGCGGCGGATGATACATTCCTGTCCATCAAAGTCGAGTTCTGCCTCTTCGAAGAAAGGTTCAAGTCCGTATCCTGCCACATCGAATGTAGCTTCAATGACGCAGCGCTTTTCCCCTGCCTTAATGCTCTTTGTGTCGGCACGCTGTCCAAGCAACAAACCGATAGCACCGAGAATAATAGACTTTCCCGCTCCCGTTTCACCGGTGATAACCGAGAAACCAGAACGGAAATCTATATCGAGGTGCTCAATAAGAGCATAGTTTTCTATCTTTAAGTTCTTAATCATTTCTGTATCTTTTTCCAGTAAGTGTTCTGACTGGCATTGAGATTACTGAGTATATCATACACCGTCTGCTTCTCCTTCTCGGTTCCGTGTCCGCTGTATATGTTGACAAGTTCATCACGCTTATAGTCGGTGAATATCTGTGGCAACTGAGAAAGTGGACGATTGCTGTGAGCCTCCTTCAGCATTTCGATGCTTTCGGTGATGGCTGCACGACCACGGTCCACATTGTTAGCCATCTCATCGAGTCCCTTACGATAATAGTTGTACATCATCATTCGGTAAGTCTCCATCGATGTTTCCATATAGTCGTTGATGATGGCATGACGGTTTCTTGTATCATCAAATGCCTTCCAACCAGTCTCACCCATAGTCTGGGCTGAGTTCACGATATTCTCTACAATGTGCAACACATTAGTTCCACCAAGAGGCGAGAACGTGTCGAGGTCCATGCCTATAAAGAGATAAGCATAGTATGCGAGCATGGCTGTGAGGTTGTTGTCGAGGTTGTTCTCATTAAACTCCAATGGGTCGTACTCCTTGTATGTGAAGTTGAACTGTGCATCACGCATTGAGAACACCACCGAACTGTAATTTGAGTTATACACAGGACGCGCAACCTGGAAGAGCAGTTCACAAGTGAAATAGTTTGTTGTCTCGTCATACTTCTTCACCGTGATATTCAGCGTACACTCAATACGTTCCTCCTTCTGGAACTGAAGTTCAGTCCAGGAACGATTGTTGATAAACTCCGAAATGGCATTTTCAAGAGTCTCGAACACCGATGTACTTGTTCCCTGCACCTGAGTGTGGATAACCTTTACCGTTGCATTGAGTTCTTGGGCGAACGAAGCACAAGAACAATGAAGTGCGAACAACAAAAGTATGATGAATCGATACATAATCAACCTATTTATTATTGATGAAAGACTTTAACTTGTCGATGATGTCGGATGCCACCTCCGACTTAGGCTTGAGAGGGTACTCCTCCTTTCCTTCAGCCGTGATGATGGTAATCTTATTGGTGTCGGTACGGAAACCAGCACCCTTGTCACGAAGCGAATTAAGCACGATGAAGTCGAAGTTCTTGCGCTGAAGCTTGCCCTGTGCGTTGCTTTCCTCGTCGTTGGTTTCAAGAGCAAAACCAGCAAGCACCTGTTTCTCAGTCTTTATCTGTCCAAGTGAAGCAGCAATATCTGGGTTTGGCTTCAAGCGAACAACCATATCATCACCTGTGCGCTTAATCTTCTTGTCCGCAACATTGTCTGGTGCAAAGTCGGCAACTGCAGCACAGAGTATGCCCGCATCCATCGAAGGATAAAGAGCCTTGCAAGCCTCGTACATCTGCTGAGCACTCTCCACATCGGTGCGATGGATGTTATCGTACTTCTTTGAGAGGG
This sequence comes from uncultured Prevotellaceae bacterium, assembly GCA_937893145.1. Classification (GTDB taxonomy): domain Bacteria; phylum Bacteroidota; class Bacteroidia; order Bacteroidales; family Bacteroidaceae; genus Minthosoma. The sequence goes on from CALBJW010000117.1 coordinate 25,515, forward strand.
TAGCCGACACAGGTCCGCACACCAATTCCACCTCTGCACCACGCTTAGCACACTCCTCAGCGAGGGCGAGTCCCATCTTGCCAGAAGAGTAGTTGCCTATGAAACGTACCGGGTCAATCTTCTCGTATGTTGGTCCTGCCGTGATGAGTACCTTCTTACCTGTAAGGGTATCCTTGTTTGGATTGAAGAAATCCTCCAGCTGAGCCACGATGTTTTCAGGTTCTTCCATACGGCCCTTGCCCTCAAGTTTGCTTGCAAGGAATCCTGTTCCTGGTTCGATGATGTGGTTGCCATACGAGATGAGTGTCTGCAGATTCTTCTGAGTAGAAGGATGTGCATACATATCGAGGTCCATAGCTGGGGCAACGAACACCGATGCCTTCATCGAGAGGTATGTTGTGATGAGCATATTGTCAGCAATGCCATTAGCCATCTTGCCGATGGTGCTTGCAGTAGCAGGAGCGATGAGCATAGCATCTGCCCACAGACCTATATCTACATGCGAGTTCCACGTGCCATCACGCTGACTGAAGAACTCGCTGATGACTGGCTTATGTGTCAATGCAGAAAGTGTGATAGGAGTGATGAACTCCTTTCCCGCAGGAGTGATGACCACCTGCACCTCAGCACCCTTCTTGATGAGCTGGCGGATGATGAGACACGACTTATAGGCTGCGATGCTACCTGTAATGCCCAATACGATTTTCTTACCTTCCAACATGTTCACTTTACTCTATTTTATCTTGTATAACTACTTCTTTATATTCTTTATTTCGCATTCTTCGACTGAAGATAAATCTTCATCAGCATCTGCTTCGTGTTGAGAGGGAAATCGCCCTGCTGCAACCATCCGTAGAAACCTGGGTCGCGGCGAAGCACCTCAACTACTGGCTTGCCCTTGTACTTACCGAAGTTGAACACTGGCACTCCGTTTTCATCATAGACCATTCTTCCTGCGAAATCCACATTGCGGTTCATGGTTGAATACTCTGCAAGAAAACTGATGTCGTTCTGCAACACATCAGGGTACTTGTCCAACTGCGCTTCAAGCACTTCGAGTGTTGCTCGTGTGTCGGCATCAGCCGAATGGGCATTCTCAAGGTCCTTTCCGCAGTAATACTTATATGCGGCGATGAGTGTGCGGCGTTCCAACTTATGGTATATGTTCTGCACATCCACCATCTTCACCTTTGTGAAGTCGAGGTCGGTGATGCCTGCACGAAGAAACTCCTCAACGAGAAGCGGAATATCAAAGCGGTTCGAATTGAAACCCGCAAGGTCACAACCCGTAAAGGCTTGCTTCAACTCCTGAGCCACCTCCTTGAATGTAGGACAGTCCTTCACATCCTCATCGTAGATGCCATTCACCTCCGATGCCTGTGCTGGGATTGGGCGCTCAGGATTGAGACGCATAGTCTTCGACTCTTCATTACCATTAGGAAAAACTTTGATGTAGCAAAGTTCCACAATGCGGTCCTTTGCTACATCAACACCTGTAGTCTCCAAGTCGAAAAATATAATTGGATTCTTTAAGTTTAATTTCATTACCTACAGTTTAATCTTTTAGTCCTGAAGCATCATAGGCATGAGGAGCATGATGACATCCTCTTCCTCGTCCTGTTCAGCAGGAACGATAACTCCTGCGCGTGAAGGGTCTGCAAGTTCGAGCACAACCTCTGGACAAGTCATGCTGTTGAGCACCTCAAGAAGGAATGGACCATTGAAACCGATGCTCATAGCCATGCCTGAATAGTCGCAAGCGATGCGCTCCTCTGCACTTGTTGAGAAGTCGAGGTCCTGAGCGCTGACTGTAAGGGTGTTGTCAGAGAGCTGGAGCTTGATGAGCGAACTGCTTGCACTTGCGAACACGCTTACACGACGAAGAGCAGCGATGAACGAAAGGCGATCAACAGTCACGCGGAATGGGTTGTCCTGTGGGATAACCGAATTATAGTTAGGATAGCGACCTTCGATGAGACGGCAGCTGATGCGATAGTTCTCGAGGATAATCTCTGCGTTGCGGTCGTCGAAACGAATCTCGGCATCGTTCTGCTCCTTAGGGAGGATAGTCTTGAGCATCATCGATGGCTTCTTAGGAAGGATGAATGCGCAAGGCTCTGGAGTGTGAACCGAAAGGATGCGGTTGCGTACCAACTTATGACCATCACTTGCCACAAGAGTAGCATAGTCATTAGCGAGGTCGAAATACACACCGTTCATCTGTGGACGAAGTTCATCGTCGGCAGTTGCGAAGAGCGAACGAGTGATGCCGTTGAGGAGCGCACTTGCTGGGAACACAGTAGTGTTGTTGCCCTCGCTCGAACGGTTTGGCAATGGGTACTCCTCACCATTCTGTGCTACGAGGTTGTACTTACCGTTCTGGTAGTTGATTTCTATCTGGAAAGTATCCGGGTTCACTGTGAAAGTGATAGGCTGGTCTGAAATCTCCTTAATAGAGTTGATGAGTTGCTTTGACTCGATAGCAATCTTACCGTAACCCTCAGCATCAGCCACCTCAAGAGAAGTAACGATAGCAGTTTCGCTGTCGGATGCAGTAAGGGTTAATGTGCTTCCAGAGAGGTCGAACAGCACACAGTCAAGAATAGGAAGAGCGTTCTTTGAGCTCTGTACTCTGCTTATAGTCTGAAGACGACTGCAGAGTGTTGCGCTTGATACATTAAATTTCATTCTGCGTATTTCTTATTTTTATTTTATTTCTTTGACGCAAAGATACTAAATGTATTTGCAATAACGTGAAAATTTTAAGTTTTTTTCGATTATTCTTCGATTTTATCACTAAAAACCAAAATTTAATCGTACTTTTGCACTCGAAAATATATTCAATCACTTAAATTCATTTTTACCAATATGGAAATGTCAGGTAGAATCATCAAGGTGCTCGAAGCACGTGGTGGCACTTCAGCTCGCACTGGAAACCCTTGGAAAGTTCAGTCGTTCGTACTCCAGACACAGGAGCAGTACCCACGTCATCTTTGCTTCGAAGTCTTCGGTGAAGATAAGATTAACCAATTCAACATTCAGGAAGGACAGGACCTCACAGTCTCTTTCGATATTGATGCTCACGAGTATCAGGGACGCTGGTACACACAGATTCGTGCATGGAAGGTAGAAGCAGTTCAGCCAGGCGCACCTATAGCAGCACAGCCAGTTCAGGCAGACCCATTCGCTGCACAGCCAGCACCAGCACAGCCAGCTGCTCCATCATTCGACACTACTCCAGACGACTCGTCTGACCTCCCATTCTAATCAGCACCCAAACGCTGAATGTAACAATAAGGAACATGACCACTCTTATACTTGTTCGCCACGGTGAGACTGAGGAGAATGTGAAACACATCCTTCAGGGACACCTACCGGGTACTCTCAGCGAACTTGGAAAGTATCAAGCAACAGAAGCCGCAGAACAACTACGTTCTGTGGCTTTTGATGCTTGTGTGTGTAGTGATTTGAAGCGATGCAAGGACACCGCCGAAATCATCTTCAACACATTAGGCATCAGCACATCCGACATTCTCTACACTCCTCTGCTGCGTGAGCGCCACTGGGGTTCACTCACTGGCATCTCGGTCGAGAACTATCCGCATCCTCCTATGCCCGATGATGCTGAGAGCATGCCAGCACTGAAGGCTCGCACTCGCGTGTTCCTCGACTTCATCAAGAACACATACCCCAATCAGCGTGTGCTATGCATCAGTCATGGCTTCGTGCTTCGCATCATGCAGAGCGTAAACCTCGGAGTCGATTTCCACGACATACCTATGCTCACCAATGCTGAGGTACGAGAGATTGAGGTAAGATGAACCTTACATACTTAAAAAAAGAAAACTAACTTTCTTCAGAAAAAGAAAAAACTGAACACATCAACTATGGCATCTAAAGTCTATTTCACCAATCTGCGTGCAGGTACTAACGCTAATCTCCTGCAGAAACTTGAACGCCTCATCAAGAAGGCTGGTATTGAACAGATTGACTTCAAGGATAAGTTTGTAGCCTTGAAGATTCATTTCGGTGAATTTGGTAATGTAGCATACGTTCGCCCAAACTATGCAGCGGTAATCATCAAGCTGATTCAGAGTCTTGGAGGAAAACCTTTCCTCACAGACAGCAACACCCTTTACAGTGGTTCGAGAAGCAATGCGGTAGATCACATCCACACAGCTATGGTCAACGGCTTCAACCCTATCGCATGTGGTTGTGATGTCATCATCGCCGATGGTCTTCGTGGTAAGGACGAGCGCATCGTGGATATAGGTGGCAAGTATTGCCCAGAACCAAAGATTGGTGCAGCCATTGCAGATGCCGACATCGTGATAAGCATCAACCACTTCAAGGGTCACGAGATGGCAGGTTTTGGTGGTGCTGTCAAGAATCTCGGTATGGGTTCAGGTTCGGTTGCAGGCAAGAAAGACATGCACGCTACAGCTCAGCCAAAGGTTGAGGGTGAGAAGTGCATAGGATGTAAGATATGTGAGAACAACTGTGCTCATGGTGCCATCAAGGTTCAGGAAATCAACATGGAGGACAACCTCGACCTCCCTACAGGTCGCAAGAAGGCTCCACGCAAGGCAGTCATCGACTACGACAAGTGTGTTGGTTGTGGTCAGTGTGTAGCCATCTGTAAGAGCGAGGCTGCCGTGATGAGCAGCGAGGAGAGCGGCATCGTTCTCAACTACAAGATTGCGGAATACACTAAGGCTACCATCAACGGCAAACCAAACTTCCACATCTCGTTCATCATGAATGTAAGTCCTGAGTGCGACTGCTGGGGACACAACGATGCAGCCATCATCCCAGACCTCGGCATGGCAGCAAGTTTCGACCCTGTAGCACTCGACCAGGCTTGTGCAGAACTTGTCAACCAGGCATCGCCTCTCAGCACTGATAATGTGCTGAACGAGAAGCGCATGTGCATGCCTCACGACACAGACAAGTTCCACATCATGCACCCTAACACCAACTGGCAGTCGGGTCTCCGCTACTGCGAAGAAATCGGTATCGGCACCCGTGACTACGAACTTGTAGAAATCTGATAATGTCCGTCTGCACGGACAACACCAAACATGCGGTCGTATGAGGCAAAAACACCAATAGTTTAGCCTCACACGACCGCATGTTTTTTCTTTCATCATATTACAACATGAAATTACAAAAAACAATTTCAACACCCAAAAAGCCCAACACTCTACCTATTTTCGCCTAACCGTCTGATTATCATATAATACACTTGGTAGAATGTTTTCTAAACACTCTACCAACATTCGACCAACACTCTACCATTTCCATTTTACAATTAGCCATCCAGGTAGAATGTTGGTAGATAGTTGGTAGAATGTTGCCCAAACATTCTACCACTCTCTATCCCTTATGTACAAAGGGTTTGAGGGGTGTTTGGTAGAATGGGGGGATGTTGAGAGAGAAAAATCTTTTTTTATTTATTAACGCATAAAAATTTGGAGGAGTGAAATAAATGTCGTACCTTTGCAGCCGATTTCAAAAATGTGGACAGATTTGGGCTGCTTGCAACCACAGTAAAAAATGCTAAAAAAGAAAAAGAAACCCTCTCACAGCCTCTCCATTTAGGGCGAGGTAACTAAGCGACTGGACAATTTTTCTTGTGCATTATTCCCAATTTCTATCCCCATATATTATTTATTAACTCAGTGTATCGCTTACCGTCCGCAAGGCAAATGGTAGATGGTACATGGTAAATTTTAAATTATTATGGGATATTTATTTACTTCCGAATCAGTTTCTGAAGGTCATCCAGACAAAGTGGCTGACCAGATTAGTGATGCCGTTCTCGACAAAATCTTGGCATTCGACCCAGAGAGTCATGTGGCATGTGAAACACTCGTTACAACAGGCCAGGTAGTACTGGCAGGTGAAATCTCGACAAGAGCATACGTTGACCTTCAGCGTATTGCACGCGAGGTGATTAACCGCATCGGTTACACTAAGAGTGAGTACATGTTCGACGGCAACTCATGTGGCGTGTTCAGTGCTATCCATGAGCAGAGCCGTGACATCAACCGTGGTGTGAGCCGCAAGGAACCAATGGACCAGGGTGCTGGCGACCAGGGCATGATGTTCGGTTACGCAACAAACGAGACAGAGAACTACATGCCTCTCTCACTCGACCTCTCACATCGACTTCTCATCACTCTCGCTGAGATTCGTCGTGAAGGCAAAGTGATGACTTATCTCCGCCCTGATGCTAAGAGTCAGGTGACAGTAGAATACAACGATGAGGGTAAGCCAGTACGCATCGACACTATCGTTCTCAGCACTCAGCACGATGAGTTCGATTCGGACGAGGCTATGCAGGCTAAGATTCGTGAGGATGTTATCAACATTCTCGTTCCTCGCACTCTCGAAGGCATCAAGGACGAATACATCAAGTCACTCTTCAACGGCGAGATTACCTACCATGTCAACCCAACAGGCAAGTTCGTGATTGGTGGTCCTCACGGCGACACAGGTCTTACAGGTCGTAAGATTATCGTTGACACATACGGTGGAAAGGGTGCTCACGGTGGTGGTGCCTTCTCGGGCAAGGACCCATCGAAGGTGGACCGTTCGGCTGCATACGCTGCTCGCCACATCGCAAAGAACATGGTTGCAGCAGGTGTGGCAGACGAAATGCTCGTACAGTTGAGCTACGCTATCGGTGTTGCAAAGCCTGTAAGCATCTATGTGAACACATACGGCAGAAGCAATGTGAAGATGTCTGATGGTGAGATTGCAAAGAAGATTGAAGCACTCTTCGACCTTCGTCCAAAGGCTATTGAGGAAAAGCTCAAGCTCCGCAACCCTATTTACGAAGAGACTGCAGCTTACGGCCACATGGGACGTGAACCACGCACAGTGGTGAAGCACTACGAATCGCTCTACCATGAAACAGTAGATGTAGAGGTAGAACTCTTCACTTGGGAAAAGCTTGATCGCGTTGAAGACATCAAGAAGGCATTCAACTTGTAATAAAACAACTATTACCTAAATGGTAAATAAGGAATACGATAGCATATTAAGAGCTACCCCGCCTAACTTCATCAACAAGACGGAGTATTACAAAGTGGGTAAGGACCTGCCCGACCATGATATAGCCATGGTCGAGTGCCCTTATCGTGCAGGAAAGGACGACATCCTCATGGGATGCACACTCATTGTATTTGCCATAATATCTATCGTGTTGTATCGCAATCGCGACTCCTTCAAGTTCAAGCTGAAGGATTTCTTCACATCGAAGCGAACCTATTCAAACGAGAAAGGCACAGAAGGAAAGAACTTAGCATATAGCATCTTCCTCCTCATCTCGATAGGAGTACTTTCGCTGAGCATGATGCTGTTCGACCATCTCGCAAAGACCATCGGTTTCTCGACTGTGCTTGGCATTCCTTACTGGCTCTTTGCTGGAGGATACGTGATTGGTATGGCATTCGTTTACATCAAGGCATGGATATATGTCATCGTGAACTGGACCTTCTTCGACAGCGAATCGGGTTCGAAGTGGATGGAGGGTTATCTCACCCTGACAGCCCTCACTTCGTTCCTCATTTTCCCGATTTCACTGTTATCAATACTGACAAACGAGTACGAGACATTTGTAACTTGGGCACTCATTTTCATATTTATTTTATATGAATTAATGCTGTTTTTCAAACTGTTTGTCAACTTTGAAACCAAAAAGTATGGATATTTGCTAATTATTTTGTACTTTTGCAGCGTCGAATTGATTCCCACCATCGTGATGAGTCGCATATTAGTGTGGGGAATAGATAACTATATTGATAAAATATTATATTGATTGATGGGTATTAAGATTTTAGTTTCTCAACCAAAACCTCAAACAGAGAAGTCTCCTTATTTTGATGTTGCTCAGAAGTATGGATTGGACTTGGTGTTCCGTCCATTCATCAAGGTAGAGCCTATGGAGCCTAAAGACTTCCGCCAGCAGAAAGTGTCAATTCCAGGACATACAGCTATCGTGTTCACATCACGCCACGCTATAGACCATTTCTTCACTCTTTGCAAGGAACTTAGAGTAAACATCCCTGATGACATGAAGTACTTCTGTGTATCAGAACAGGTTTCGCTCTATATTCAGAAGTTCGTGCAGTATCGCAAGCGCAAAAACTTCTTCCCAGAAAGTGGTAAACTCGTGGACCTTATCCCAATCATGGCAAAGCATAAGAACGAGAACTACTTCTGCCCATTGTCATCGATTCATAATGATGATCTCGCTAACATGCTTGATGAAGCAGGTCTTCAGCACGATGAAGCAGTGATGTACTACACAGTCAGCAACGACTTCACTCCAGATGAACCAATCGACTACAATATGCTCATCTTCTTCAGTCCTGAAGGAGTTCACTCATTGGTGAAGAACTTCCCAGACTACAAGCAGGGCGATGTTGCTATTGCATGTCTTGGTACAAAGACCATCGCAGCAGCTGAAGAGGCAGGACTGAAGGTGAACTTCCAGCCAAATGCTGAGTTGCGTTCTGTGCCTGCAATCATCGAGGCTTACGCAAAGTCACTTAAGAAATGAACAACACATTCAAAAAGTCAGAGCGTCTTAACAGCAAGCTCGTAATAGATAAACTTTTCGCAGGTGGAAACAGCTCAAGTGCTGTCTTCCCCCTGCGAGTTGTTTACATGAAGATTCCTGAAGACATCGTTCCAGACACTATGCAAGAAGTGCCTGCAGCAGTCCTCATATCCGTGCCTAAGAAGCGTTTCCACCATGCTGTGGACCGCAACCGCTTGAAACGACTTGTACGCGAAGCATACCGCACCAATAAGGACGGTCTCTGGAATGAGTTGCAAGGCAAAGACTACAAGCTTGCCATCGCCTTCGTTTGCATCACTGACACCATGCCTTCGTTCCGACAAGTAAACAAGGCTGTGTGCAAGGCGCTGGTGAAGATTAAGGAGAGCATTCCTGCAATGTAGAACATAACAGCGTAATCACGTAATTACGTAATAACGTAACGACGTTTCAGCGTAACAACGTAACTACGCCCCTAAAAACACACCCTCATGCCTATCCTCAACAAAATACTAAAAATAATCAGCAGCATCCTATCATGGATACTGCTGATTCCTATTTATTTCTATCGTACCTGCATCTCGCCCCTCACACCACCTTCGTGTCGTTTCACTCCGACATGTTCAGCGTATGCGGTGGAGGCTATCAAGAAGCACGGTCCTATCTACGGTCTTTATCTGAGCGTCCGCCGAATTTTGAGGTGCCATCCTTGGGGCGGAAGTGGTTACGATCCTGTCCCTTAGCGGATGGTTTGCCAGAACCTGGCCTGCCACTTCTACCATTACCTGGTTTTCTGCGATCATCATTACGCTTTACAAATTCTTTGCGGTCGCCCCACTTTCCGAGGTGACGATTGATGATTTCTGCCTCTTCTTCATCTGCTGCCTCAAAGAAATGGCGGCGACTATTCATGCGGTCCTCACGACTCTCATCCTTCGCAAAGCGTGGAGAGTCACCACGATCGCCTTCTTTTCTGCGGCGCTGATTATCGCGGTCTTCCTCCTTCTTTCTACGCTCATCCTTATAAGGCTTAGACTTGAAGTAGTGGCTGTCATCATCAGTTCGCTTTTCACCACCCCATTCGCCATCTTCATTCTTCTTGTGAGGCTTGAACTTGAGGTTGCGCTTACGGTCGTCCTCAGTCTTGATGTCGAGTCCTTCCTCGCGACGCTCACGAAGTTTTCCATCGAAAATCTGATACTTGCGGAACTCGCACTCAAGTGCACCGTTGTAGAGTGCGTAACGAGTTGAAGCACGGAAACCAATCTTGTCGAAGAGTTCATCGTGATATGTGATAATCCAAGCATCATTGCCTACGAAACGCTGCTTGAGGTTGCGACCAATAGTCTCGTAAAGGTCGAAGATATCATCGGTTGTGATACGTTCACCATAAGGAGGGTTAGTGATGATGATAGCCTTGTCGAGTGGCTGTTCAAACTCGTAGAAGTCACGCTGTTCAACGCTTACCACTTCCTTCACGCCCGCATTGCGAACATTATCAATAGCAATCTGCACAGCCTGGCGGTTGATGTCGTAACCATAAATCTTATGGTCGAAGTCGCGTTCCATGCTATCATCATTATAGATGCGGTCGAAGAGGTCTGCATCGAAGTCCTTCCACTTCTCGAATGCGTACTCCTTACGGAACACACCAGGATAGATATTGAGAGCGATGAGTGCTGCCTCGATGAGGATTGTACCCGAACCACAGAATGGGTCGATGAGGTCGCATTCGCCATCCCATCCAGTGAGCATAATCATACCTGCTGCAAGCACCTCGTTGATAGGAGCCTTAACGGTAGCAGTCTTGTAGCCACGCTGATGAAGACTCTCACCACTCGAGTCGAGTGAGATGGTTACATCCGACTCTGCAATGTGTACATTGATACGAAGGTCTGGATTAGTGATTGCCACATTAGGACGATTGTCTTCCTTCTCGCGCCAGTAGTCTGCAATAGCGTCCTTCACGCGGTAGGCAACAAACTTTGAGTGGCGGAACTTCTCGGAGAATACTACCGAGTCGATGAGGAAGGTGTTGCTGCAGTCCATGTACTGGCTCCAGTCTATTTTCTTTACCTTCTCGTAAACCTCATCAGCATCTGTAGCCTTGAACTCACAGATTGGTTTGAGCACCTTAACTGCTGTACGAGTACAGAAGTTAGCCTTGTAGAGCATCTCCTGGTTGCCCGTGAAGGAAACCATACGAATGCCAATCTCTACATTATTGGCACCTAAATTGATAAGTTCCTTTGCAAGTACCTCTTCAAGTCCCTGAAAGGTCTTTGCGATTATTTTGAATTCTTCCATTGTATGGGAAATAATTAGTTTTCGTCTTAGTCTTCGTAGCGAAGCGTTTCGTAGGCGTTAGCCGTTTCGTAATGAAATGTTTCGTAGCTTTAGCGTTTCGTAGGCGTTAGCCGTTTCGTAATGAAATGTTTCGTAGCGGAGCGTTTCGTTAAAAGTATTATCTTTTCTGCGAAATAAACTCACCGGCTGGCACATCATGAGTAACCCAAATGTTGCCTCCGATAGTAGCACCCTTACCAATCGTGATGCGACCAAGTATGGAAGCATTTGAGTAAACAATGACATCGTCCTCAAGAATTGGGTGGCGAGGGATGCCCTTGATAGGGTTTCCATTCTCATCGCAAGGGAAACTCTTTGCACCAAGCGTTACACCCTGGTAGAGTTTCACGTTGTTGCCTATGATGCAGGTTTCACCAATCACCACACCTGTGCCGTGGTCGATGGTGAAGTATTCACCTATTGTCGCTCCCGGATGGATATCGATACCCGTTTCGGAGTGAGCCATCTCGGTGAGCATACGAGGAATGAGTGGCACATCGAGGATGAGAAGCTCGTGAGCCACACGGTAATTTGTAAGCGTCTTGATTACTGGATAACAACTGATGATTTCACCATAATTCTTTGCAGCAGGGTCACCATTGAAGGCAGCAACGACATCAGTAGCGAGTACGCGGCGAAGCTCAGGCAGTTTCCTTATGAAGCGTTCTGCTCGGTCTGTGGCTATGCGCCTGAGTTCGATGTTGATGGTTTGTCGTGAATACGCTGAAAATGTTGTGTCATCTTCGAATCCACCGAAAGACAAGCCTGCAAGAATCTGTTCTACAAGCAACGAAAAGAGTTTTTCGGTGGATATACCGATGTGATACTTCAGCGTATTGGTGTGTATGGTCGAGTTGCCGTAATATCCCGGGAATATTATCGAACGCACAAGGTCCATTATCTCCTTCAGAGCTACAGCCGAAGGCAGCGGTGTACCCTCGTTATGCTCGTGGTACAGGTCCTTGTATGAATCCGGTCTTGACAACTCATCGACCGTTTGTGTCAGTAAGTTTTTGATGTTCATTATCTTTTATGAAAATGTGCAAAGTGTATCTGCCATTTGCTGCAGAGTCTATCTCTTTCGAGTCTCTTCAAGATAGCACTGGCGACAGAGAGGTTCGTATTCGTTAACCTCACCAAGCATCACCTGATGAGTATTGTCAACAATACGGTGAGAAAGGTAAGCGAGGGCTCCACACTTCATACAAATAGCATGTACCTTAGTTACCTCGTCCGAGATAGCACAGAGGTCTGGCATTGGTCCGAAAGGCTTGCCTGTGTAGTCCATATCAAGACCAGCCACGATGACACGCACACCTCTTTCTGCCAATTCGGTGCAGACAGACACGAGGTTCTGGTCGAAGAACTGAGCCTCATCGATACCGATGACCTGACTATTGCTTGAAAGGAGGAGGATGCTCATAGAGTTGTCAACTGGAGTAGAACGGATTGCTTCTCCATCATGGCTAACAACATCGAGGTCGGAATAACGCACATCGAGCGATGGCTTGAATATCTCCACCTTCTGGTGTGCAAGTTGTGCTCGTTTCAAACGACGAATGAGTTCTTCAGTCTTACCACTGAACATCGAACCGCAGATAACTTCGATGCGTCCTCTGCGAATCATTTCTCCATTTTTATATGATAGTGTAGTCATCAGTTTTCGTTTAGTTTTGTAATTATGGCACAAAGATACATATTTAAGTGAAAAGTGAAAAGTGAAAAGTGAAAAATCTATGCAACTTTGCAGAGAGAAGCCATATTTTTCCTTATCTTTGCACCAAAATTAGAAAAAACAAAATCAAAAAGTACACAGAACATTATGAAACTACTTTTGCTTGGAAGTGGCGGTCGTGAGCACGCCTTAGCTTGGAAAATTGCTCAGAGTCCAAAAATTGAGAAGTTGTACATTGCACCAGGAAATGCAGGTACTGCTAATGTAGGCGAGAACGTGCCTATGAAGGCAGACGACTTCGAATCAATCAAGAGCTTTGTTCTCAACAACGCTATCGATATGGTTGTAGTTGGTCCTGAGGACCCATTGGTAAAGGGTGTTTACGATTTCTTCAAGAACGATGCCGAACTCGCTTCTGTTCCAGTCATCGGACCAAGCAAGGCAGGTGCTGTGCTTGAAGGTTCAAAGGACTTTGCAAAGGCATTCATGCAGCGCAATGGTGTACCAACAGCAGCTTATCGCTCATTCAACGGCACAAATATCGAGGAAGGCATCAAGTTCCTCGAAACACTTCAGGCTCCATACGTTCTCAAGGCAGATGGTCTTTGCGCAGGTAAGGGCGTACTTATCATCGACGACCTTGAAGAGGCAAAGAAGGAGTTCCGCGGAATGCTTGATGGCATGTTCGGAGAAGCAAGTGCAACAGTAGTTATCGAGGAGTTCCTTAGCGGTATTGAGTGCTCAGTATTCGTACTCACAGACGGCAAGAACTACAAGATTCTCCCAGAGGCAAAGGACTACAAGCGTATTGGTGAGGGCGATACAGGTCTCAACACTGGTGGTATGGGTTCTGTTTCTCCAGTTCCATTTGCTGATGCAGAATGGATGAAGAAGGTTGAGGAGCGCATCGTGAAACCAACTATCGAAGGTCTTGCAAAGGAAGGCATCGAGTACAAGGGCTTCATCTTCCTCGGACTCATCAAGGTAGATCGCGACTATGCTTACGCAAAGGCAGGCGACCCGGTAGTTATCGAGTACAATGTTCGTATGGGCGACCCTGAGACAGAGAGCGTTATGCTCCGCATCAAGAGCGACCTCGTGGACCTCTTCGAAGGTGTGGCAGAAGGCAACCTCAACGAAAAGACACTTGAGTTCGACCCACGCAACGTGGTATGTGTAATGATGGTTTCGGGTGGTTATCCACAGGCATACGACAAGGGTTACGAAATCACTGGTATCGAGAATGTAGAAGGCTCGGTAGTCTTCCACGCTGGTACAGCCCTCAAGGACGGTAAGGTCGTTACTGCTGGTGGTCGTGTGATTGCCGTTTCATCTTACGGAAACAGCAAGGACGAAGCACTCACAAAGTCATTCACTGAAGCTGCAAAGATTCAGTTCGAAAAGAAATACTTCCGTAGAGATATTGGAAAGGACTTGTAAAGTTAAGCTGGAGGCTTAACTTTAAGTGAAAAGTGAAGAGTGAAGAGTGAAGAATTTGCTACCGCCTTGGAGCAAGAACAGTTTACGCTGCGCTTGGCATTCCAAGAGGACATACTCGTCCGGTAGGTTATCGTTCGGCTTGACCGACGCTTTCCTGGAAAGAAATTTTTCACTCTTCACTCTTCACTTTTCACTCAAAATACTATTTCGCTAATACTTGACAAACACGATCTTGAAATGCTCTGCCTGTAGCAAGCTTTAGCACACCATTATTTATGATGCAGAATGCAAGGAGATGTCCGTTCGAGGCTGTAACATAACCCGAAAGACCGACCACACCTGTCAGGGTGCCAGTCTTTGCATGTACGTTATTATATGCATTCCCCGCAGTCATTCTGCTTTTCAACGTACCATCGACACCAGCAATAGGAAGGGAGGAATAGAGAACATTGAACACCTCTTGGTTCTTGTACGCATAGCGAAGCAAGTCGAGTTCTGTTCTTGGGGTGAGATAGTTGTAAAGCGAAACACCCGAACCATCAGCAACATTTACGTTCTGAGTTTGCGACTTTGCTCTGAGTAGTACGCTCTCAATCATCTTAGCACCATCCTGTGCTGTTGCCCAACGACTCTTGTTTATGCTCGCAAGATGGAAGAACATCGATTCCGCATAGAAATTATCGGATGTCTTCATCATGTGAGGAAGCAACTCTGCTACGGTGCGAGTCTTTGTGTAGAACAGTTTGCACGATGTGTTCTTGTCGATGCTTCGCAAACTGCAAGCCAACTTATCACCACGAATGTCCTTTAGTTCACGCCCAAAGGTGCGTAGGAACTCCATCGCAGGATGGAACGAGGCAGAAGAGGAATACTTGCTCCAGTCTGGATACATCTTGCCTCGCTCCACCATCAGCGGACAGAGGTAAGGTGTGTTGTTTGTAGGAACATCATCCCAGCACCAGCCACTTCCATAGAGCAGACTGTCCTTCATCGAGATGTCAGCATATAGTTTGCCATCAATGCCCTTGATGTTGAGTTTGCGAACACTCTGCGCCAGTTCCTTTATGTCGGAATAAGAATATGCAGGGTCGAAGTCTCCCACCACATATATATCACCATGAAGGATGCCATCTGCCGAGATATTGCCACTGTAGTATGCACGAGTGCAATACTTATAGTCAGCACCCAAGAGCGAGAGCATCGAAACGGCAGTCACCACCTTCTGGGTGGAAGCAGGACGCATCACCTTATGCTGATTATACTCAAAGAGCAGAGCATCAGATGTTAAGTCCCACACACACATTCCTGTGCAGTATTCATTAGCATCAGCCTCCTTTGCAAGCGAGGCGAGCGACTGCTTGAGGCGCGACTCCCACGAGGTGAGTATTCGTGGTTCGTGAGGATAATGGGTTCTTGGTTCGTAAGCACGTCCTTCAGCACTAAAGCCGAAGAACAGAACCAGGATAAGGGTTATGAGCGATACTTTTCTATACATTTGATAAAGTCTTCTTCGTTTTTTGGTGGAACGAGGAAAAATTCCTTTCCATCGTTCATTACAATGACAAGCGTACCACCACGGCGCACCTTGTCTATCTGCTTGATGTCCGAGAGGTTGATGCGCTTAGTGCTTGTTAATGCTCCGCGTGTTATCTCCATATACCCTTCAGTATGCACCACATATAGGGTGCGAATCATTCGAGTGATAATCATCGACATGAAGGTGAAGAGCAGAAAGAGAATAGCACCCATCAGCGGCTTCGGAACAGGTAGCCAATAAAAGCATACGACTACTGACAGAAGGACTGCCAGTAGTACGTATTGCTTAATAGTTGTTTTTGCTTGAAATGTGCGTTTCATTACTTAGCGATTGGAGATGTGATACCAACCTCGATGCGGTTGCCGCTGCGGAAGATTGTCTTAGCAAACTCCTGAACATCTGCAGGAGTGATTGCATCAACTGCCTCATCGTAACCATCTACGAAGTTGTGACCGAAACGAGTGACGTTCTGCATCTGTCCCATCCAGTAGCCATTCTTCTTGAGGTTTTCAGCGTGTGAACGGTGGAGGTATTCCTTAATCTTCTCGATGTACTCAGCCTTAGGACCTTCGTTGCAAATCTGTTCTACACCAGCATAAACAACCTCAGTCATGCGCTCGCGCTTGTCTGGAGATGTAGGGAGCTGAATCTGGAGCACAGCAATCTTCTCTGGATAGTCCGAGATGTTACCGCTTACAGGCACACCGTAAGCACCACCCTCGTCCTCACGAACTGTCTCAGTATAGAGCATATCCATTGACTGGTCGAGCATACTCATGAGGAGGCTATTGCGGAGGTTCAACTCTACTGGAGCACAATAGTTGAATACAGTCACTGAGTTAGGAGTTTCCATCTCCTTCTCGAATACATTCTTGATTTCGCCCTTAGCGATGCGGAGGTCTGTAAGCTTCATCTTTTCGCTGCTCTTGAGCACTGGGAGTGCACCGAGGTACTTAGCGAGAAGTGGAGCGATAGTGTCAACATCGAGGTCACCTACGAGGAAGAACTCAAAGTCGTTAGCATCAGCGAAACGCTCCTTATAGATTTCGATAACACGGTCGTAGTTAATCTGGTCGAGATCCTCAGCCTTCACACGCTTTGCGCGTACATTATTATTATATGCCACCTTAGCGATTGTGTCTGTCAACGCAATCATTGGGTTGAGTTCCTGGTTTGCGAGAGCCTGCTTCTGGCGCTGGATAGTTGAGTTGAACACCTCAACATCCTTACGAGGAGCAGTGAAAGTGAGGTATGTGAGCTGGAGCATAGTCTCGAAGTCCTTCTTCACACAGCTACCGCTGATGCTTTCAGTACGTGAGTCGATGCTTGGGCTTACGCTTGCCTGAATACCAGAGAGCTTCTTGCCGAGTTCGATAGAGCTGAAGTTGCCCCAACCGCCAATACCTACCATATCAGCATTGCCCGACTGCATGAACTCTGCATTGTCGTAGTATGAAGTACCACCCCAACTTGTTGCCTCCATAGAGATGTTGTTAGGGCTGAAGTCTGTCTTCTTGACATGCACCTTAATGCCGTTAGAGAGAGTGATAACCTTGAATCCGAACTGCTCGTCCTTGATGCTCTTCACCTTACCAGGCTTGCCAAGCTTCTCGATGAGAGGGTCGTTGTTCACCTCTTCCTTATATGGCTCGATTTCCTCTGCCTCTACCTCTGCCAAGTAGCCGAGAACCTCCTCCTTTGTAGGAAGAACAATATCGTCCTTCTCTGGGAAGAAACCTGCGATGACGAGGTTGCTGTCTGGCATCTGCTCAAACATAGAGTTCACAGCCTCGAGTGGGAGGTTAGGGATGAGCTGGTTCATTGTCTGGTAAGTCCATTCAATGCTTGGTGAAGGCTCATTGTCGATGAAGTGACGAACATAACCATCAACGTATGTTGTGTTAGTAATCTTATCGCGCTTGAGGTAAGCAGCCTCGAGCTGAGAGAGGTACTCAGTCTTGAAACGCTCGTACTCACTAACAGTGAATCCGTAACGCTTAGCGCGGAGAATCTCACGATAGAGAGCCTTGATAGCGTCCTTCTGACCATTGTCCTTGAATGCTACTGAACCCGAGAATGCGTCCTTAGTCTTTGAGATGAGGAACTGTCCATAGCCGAAGTTACCAGCGAGGAATGGAGGGTTCTCCTTCTGGAGCAACTCATTGATACGGTCGTTGAACATGCTGCCCATAGCACTGAGGAGGTAGTCAACGAGGATGTACTGAAGACTTGACTTCATCTCTGTTGGTACAGGGTCGCTCTTCCAACTGAATATCATGTTGCTGTTCTGCTGTTCCTTGTCCGAAGTGCAGAAGAAGATAGGCTCCTTGTTGTCTGGTACTGGATAGTATTCACGAACAGCAGGATTCTCAACTGCCTTAATGTCTGCAAACACAGTCTTGATGCGGTTCTCGATGTCATCCACATCAATGTCACCAACGATTACGAGAGCCTGGAGGTCAGGACGATACCACTTCTTGTAGTAGTCGCGAATAGCCTTGTGAGGGAAGTTCATCACCACATCCATTGTACCGATAGGGAGGCGGTAAGCATACTTGCTGTCCTTGTAGAGTACTGGGAATGCCTTCTCGTACATACGCATCATTGCTGATGAACGCATACGCCATTCCTCGTTGATGACACCACGCTCCTTGTCGATTTCCTTACCTTCGAGGAGGAGGTCATGGCTCCAGTCGTGGAGGATGAGGAGACAAGAGTCGATAGCACCTGGAATTTCCACATTCACATTGTTCACATTGTAAACAGTCTCATCCACACTTGTGTAAGCGTTGAGGTTCTCACCAAACTTCACACCGATGCGCTCAAGGTACTGCTTGAGGTTGTCACCTGGGAAGTGGGTAGTACCGTTGAAACACATGTGCTCAAGGAAGTGAGCAAGACCGCGCTGATCATCATCTTCCTGCATTGAACCCACCTTCTGAGCGATGTAGAAGTCAACGCGCTTTTCTGGCCATTCATTATGCTGAATGTAGTAAGTAAGACCATTTGGAAGTGTACCCTTTCTCACCTGTGGGTCGAGTGGTACATTTGGCATCTGCATCTGAGCCACCGACTGCAAGATAAATGCAGTGAAGAGGAGCAGAATAGAGAAAATTCTTTTCATTGTCGTTTTCTTAAAAAAATCTTTATTAAATCTATAATGTAATTCTATTTGTTTCAATCCGTGCGACTACTTGTCCAAGGCATGCTTCGCATAATCCACAGTGTAGTGCAGACCGCGACTCTCCTTGCGTTCAAGGGCCTGTCGAGTGATGAGGTAACCCACATTAATCATGTTGCGGAGCTCACAGATGTCCTTCGTAGGCTTCACACGCTTGAAGAGGTGTTCTGTTTCCTCGTAAAGGAGGTCGAGGCGTTCCCAAGCACGGTGCAGACGGAGGTCCGAACGCACGATACCAACGTATGTTGACATAATCTGGTTCACTTCCTTAGCATCCTGAGCGATAAGCACCTTCTCCTCGTTCGACATAGTACCCTCATCGTTCCATTCAGGCACATTCTCGTTGAACTCATAGTGGTCGATATTCTCGAGCGAATGCTTTGCAGCAGCATCGGCATATACCACAGCCTCGATGAGCGAGTTACTTGCAAG
>CALBJW010000118.1 GCA_937893145.1 uncultured Prevotellaceae bacterium
CTATCACTGAGGCTGGTGAGTTCTGGGGCATCTATAAGTTGGATGTTGTTGAGATTCCAACAAACCGTCCTATCGCTCGTAACGATATGAACGACCGCGTGTACAAGACTAACCGCGAAAAGTACAACGCAGTAATCGATGAGATTGCAAAGATGCGTAACAGCGGACGTCCTGTACTCGTAGGTACAACATCGGTTGAAATCTCCGAACTTCTCTCTCGAATGCTCACTATGCGCAAGATTCCTCATCAGGTACTCAACGCCAAGCTCCACCAGAAGGAAGCAGACATCGTTGCACTCGCTGGTCAAAGCAACTTCGGCAAGTACATGGACAAGGATGAAAATGGCAACATGGTTGAGAAGGAAGGTATGCTCGGTGCTGTTACAATCGCAACAAACATGGCAGGTCGTGGTACCGATATCAAACTTTCTGATGATGTGAAAGCAGCTGGTGGTCTTGCTATCATCGGTACTGAACGCCATGAGTCTCGTCGTGTTGACCGTCAGCTCCGTGGTCGTTCAGGTCGTCAGGGAGACCCAGGTTCTTCTGTATTCTATGTATCTCTCGAAGACAAGCTGATGCGTCTCTTCGGTTCTGAGAGAATCTCTAAGATTATGGATAAGCTTGGTCTTGAAGATGGTGAGGTTATCGAACACTCAATGATCAACAAGTCTATCGAACGCGCTCAGAAGAAGGTTGAGGAAAACAACTTCGGTATCCGTAAGCGTCTCCTCGAATACGATGATGTGATGAACAAGCAGCGTAAGGTAATCTACGAACGCCGTCGTCACGCTCTCATGGGACAGCGTATCGGTATGGATATCTCTAACATGATTTGGGACCGTGTACTCCATATCCTCTCAGGCAATGATTATGAAGGTGTTAAGGAAGACTTCCTCAAGATTTTCGCAATGGAAGTTCCATTCACTGCTGAAGAATATGAGAACAGTTCACGTACTAAGCTTGAGGATGAGACATTCGACAAGGTAATGACACACTTCAAGGAGCGTACTGCTCGTCTCGCATCTGTTGCTTACCCTGTTATTAAGAATGTATATGAGAATCAGGGTAGTATGTACGAGAATATCCTCGTGCCAATCAGTGATGGTCGTGGTATTTACCAGATTGCCATTCCTCTCAAGGAGGCTTACGAAACAGAAGCTAAGTCAATCCTCATCAACTTCGAGAAGGTTGTGCTCCTCCGCACTATCGATGATGCATGGAAGGAAAATCTTCGTGAGCTCGATGAACTCAAGCACTCTGTACAGAATGCAAGCTACGAGCAGAAGGATCCACTCCTTATCTTCAAACTTGAGTCGGTAACTCTCTTCGACAACATGGTCAACGAGATTAACGACCGTACAATCTCAACTCTCATGCGTTGTTCTATTCCAATCGCAGAGCCAGAGAACGTACAGGAGGCTCCACAGGAAATGCCACAGCAGCAGAAGCAACATCTCCAGGAGACAAAGCAGAACCTCGACGAACTTTCTGAAACTCAGAAGATGCAGCAGGCTGCTCAGCAGGCAGACACTCGTGCAAGTCAGCCAAAGGCTCCTATCGTAAATCAGGGTCCAAAGATTGGTCGCAACGATCCTTGCCCATGTGGAAGCGGTAAGAAGTTCAAGCAGTGTCACGGTCGCGGTATCGTATAAAACACATAACTTATACAATCAAAAAAGGCATATCAAATTGGTTTTGATATGCCTTTTTTATATGAACAGGAAATACGATGAAAACGCAGATTACTCTGTCACAGCAAAAGCCTCTGTGTTTGTCTTATCTGCATCCTGAGATTGTTCTTGTTGAGTCTCTTCGACAGAAGGAACAAACTCATTATCACGATCACAACTACAACTTGAAAGTGGAGAGTCAATAATGTCTAAAACGACTATTGCCCAAAGGAGATAAATTGATTTCATAATTAACTATATTTTTGAATGTTACTGTATGACTGATTGGTATAAAAGTCCGAGAAGACAACTCACAAGGTTACAAAGGAATGAATAAACAAACGCCTTCTTTACATCTCGAACAATGAAATAATAAAGAATAAACTCTATAATAACTACAATACTTTCAAATAACACAAACTGCTGAACACTTAGGCTTGTAATAAAATACCAAACGTACAAATTCAAAGGAACATTAGTCAAGATATTGATTATTACGGACATTGCAAGAACTTTCCAACTGCGTTCACGCAAAACAATAAGGACTAATGATTCAATAATAATGGTGGATATTAGTGGATATAACAGATGATAAGCCAAATCGCTATCAACGCACAAACTTCCAAGAGCATACCCTGGAATAAGAACCGCTGCAAGCATACCAAAAGCAAAACCCTGATGATGTGGAAAACATCTGTTTGCTATGTGAAGAGTTATTGGCATTGAGAAATTGATGAACAAAATCATAGCAAGGATATAAACCACATTGTAATATCCAAGCAAGAAACAAATGCCAGCAATCATCAGCATAATGTAGAGTGTTCGTCCTACTCCAAACCATTCTGCTATATACCCACCAGTTGCTTTTCCAAGTACAGCAAGAGCACATGCATATAGAGGAAATAACTCCACATAACGTGCCTCATAAGGTATCATCTTTCCAATAAAGGAACGAAAGAACACAACAAAAAGAACAAATGCGAAGAGAGGAAATGAGTATTGTAATGAGTAAGAGGACGTACTCGAATAATATATATTACCATTTGAATAATAACGCATTGAACGCCTTAGTCCAAGCCTAAACATCAAGAGTGATAACATAACTAATATCAACATTATAGATATGATGCCCAAATATGATGCAGCTCTCTGTCCAAGGAATAAACCGAACGCTCCTGTTGAAACAAAAACACCAAGATGACTCATTCTATTTCTGCTAAAGTCTGTCACATACTTCCCACCATAAATATGAAAAATAGAATTACCAGAACCTAAAAGAATGGCTATCGTATAAGGAATTAATTGAATCTTTCCCATGACACAAAGCACATCAAAAAATGCACCAAGAAGAAGCAACGCAACAGATAATACCAAGAAAAAAGTTCGATTGCCTATCTTATCCAAAAATAAGCCTACAAATGGTTGGGAAAGAAATGCGATGCAATTATACAACCAGAAAAAGACAAAGATTGTGTTGGCATCCAAAAGTGGCATCAACGAAAACAAACTACAAGCACATAACCCATCAACAGTCATGTGCATCGCGGTAAGTATTTTCCAGCCATTACTATTCATTTGCAAAACAGTTATTTCACTCTGCAAAGATACTAATTCTCACAATAAATGCAAAGAGATAGAGTTAAAAAGAAGATATATTTCACATTTTATGACGATTTTTCTTTTTCAAGACAAATTTATTTGTCATAAATAGTTCATAATTAATAGAAAATGCGTACCTTTGCACCCGATTTGGTGTAAGTGCCGCTTGAAGAACGGCGCTATTCTTATGCACTTTTGCAAAAGAAGACGTTTGGATAGCAGAATTACACCTTATTAATATATAACATAATGTCTAACGTTATTAAATTAACAAAACAACTTTTTAACAATTATGGCAATTAAAGAAATTAATCCGTTGGCAGATTTCGATTGGGAATCATTCGAGAACGACGGTGTCAGCTCTGCAGAACTCGCAGAACAGACAAAGGCTTATGAAGCTACTCTTAACAATGTAAACGACAACGAAGTAGTTGACGGTACAGTTGAAGCAATCAACGATCGTGAAGTATTCGTTAACATCGGCTACAAGAGCGCAGGTGTTATCGCACGCAGCGAATTCCGTTACTGCCCAGAACTCGCAGTTGGTGACACTGTTGAGGTTTACATCGAATCACAGGAAGACAAGAAGGGTCAGCTCATCCTTTCTCACAAGAAGGCTCGTCAGTCTCGTTCATGGGAGCGTGTTAACGCAGCTCTCGACAACAACGAAATCGTTAAGGGCTTTGTTAAGTGCCGCACTAAGGGCGGTATGATCGTTGATGTATTTGGAACTGAGGCATTCCTCCCAGGTTCACAGATCGACGTTAAGCCTATCCGCGACTACGATACATTCGTTGGCAAGACTATGGAATTCAAGATCGTTAAGATCAACCAGGAGTTCCGCAACGTAGTTGTTAGCCACAAGGCACTCATCGAGGCAGAACTCGAGCAGCAGAAGAAGGAAATCATCTCTAAGCTCGAAAAGGGTCAGATCCTCGAAGGTACAGTTAAGAACATCACTTCTTACGGTGTATTCATCGACCTCGGTGGTGTTGACGGTCTCATCCACATTACAGACCTCTCTTGGGGCCGCGTAAGCGATCCTAAGGAAGTTGTTGCTCTCGACCAGAAGCTCAACGTTGTTATCCTCGACTTTGATGACGAGAAGAAGCGTATCGCTCTCGGTCTCAAGCAGCTCACTCCACACCCATGGGATGCTCTCAATTCAGAGCTCAAGGTTGGTGACAAGGTACACGGTAAGGTTGTCGTTATGGCAGACTACGGTGCATTCATCGAAATCGCTCCAGGTGTTGAAGGTCTTATCCACGTTTCAGAAATGTCATGGAGCGCACACCTCCACTCAGCACAGGATTTCCTCAAGGTAGGCGACGAAGTAGATGCAGTTATCATCACTCTCGACCGCGAAGAGCGCAAGATGTCTCTCGGTATCAAGCAGCTTAAGGAAGATCCATGGGAGAACATCGAAAACAAGTACCCAGTTGGTTCACAGCACACAGCTAAGGTTCGCAACTTCACTAACTTCGGTGTATTCGTTGAGGTTGAAGAAGGCGTTGATGGTCTTATCCACATCTCTGACCTCTCTTGGACAAAGAAGGTTAAGCACCCATCAGAATTCACTAAGATTGGCGAGCCAATCGAGGTTCAGGTTCTCGACATCGACAAGGAAAACCGTCGTCTCTCTCTCGGTCACAAGCAGCTTGAGGACAACCCATGGGATAACTTCGAGACAATCTTCACTCCAAGCTCAGTTCACGAAGGTAAGATCATCGAAGTTCTCGACAAGGGTGCAGTTATCGCTCTCCAGCAGGGTGTTGAAGGTTTCGCTACTCCAAAGCACCTCGTTAAGGAAGATGGTTCACAGGCTCAGCTCGGTGAAACTCTCGAGTTCAAGGTAATCGAATTCAACAAGGACGCTAAGCGTATCATCCTTTCTCACTCACGCATCTTCGAAGATGTTCAGCGTGAAGAGGCTAAGGCAGCTAAGAAGGCTGAGAACGCAGCAAAGAAGGCAGCTCGTCCAGCTAAGGAGCAGGCTCCAGTTATCAAGAACGTAGCAGCTTCCACTACTCTCGGTGACCTCGACGCTCTTGCAGCTCTCAAGGCTTCAATGGAAAAGTAATTTGGAGAAATTCGAAGTACATATATTAGGATGCGGAGCGGCTTTGCCGACTCCGCATCACTTTTGTTCCACGCAGGTTGTTAACTTGCGTGAGAAACTATTTATGATTGATTGTGGTGAAGGAGCACAGATGCAACTCCGCAGAAGCAAACTGAAATTCTCGCACATCAACAACATTTTCATTTCCCACCTTCATGGTGACCACTGCTTCGGACTTATAGGTCTTATCTCTACTTTTGCCTTATTAGGACGAACAGCGACATTACATATATATGGTCCGCAAGACCTTAAAGGAATCTTCCAACCACAACTCGACTATTTCTGCAATGGCATTAGCTATAATGTTGAACTCCATGAAGTTGACACAAAAGCAAGGAACGTGATTTACGAAGACCGTTCGGTAACAGTCGAGACCATCCCTTTGAAACACAAGATAAAGTGCTGTGGATACCTTTTCCGAGAAAAAGAACTGATGCGCCACATCCGACGTGATGTTATTGATGCCTTTGGCATTCCTGTCTCACAAATCAATAACATCAAACTTGGCATGGACTGGACATCCCCAGATGGAGAAGTTATTCCAAACCACTTGCTCACTACCCCAGCTGACCCAGCACGTTCCTATGCTTACTGTTCTGACACGATATTCAAACCCGACAATGCAGAACAGCTGAAAGGTGTTGACCTACTCTTCCACGAAGCAACATTCGCAAGTGACCAAAAGGCAACAGCAATCAAAACCTTTCATTCCACAGCACATGAAGCTGCAGAAATGGCGAAGTTATGTGAGGCAAAAAAACTTATGATTGGTCATATCTCAGCAAGATATCTGGACGAGAACATTTTGCTGAACGAAGCAAAAGAAATCTTCCCTAACACTATACTTGCAAACGAAGGATTACGCATCAATCTTTAGAGATAAACGAGCAACGACAGGCTATTATAGGCAGAAATCAACAAAAGCATAAGAAATTTCAGTTGTTTTAACTCGTTTGAAAGATTCCTTAACGCAGAAAAGAGCAAAAAATTATATTGAACTCTTGTTTTTTTCAAAAAAACTTCCTAATTTTGCAGAACAAAAGAAGATTAGGACATGAAGAAGACTATACATTATATAATAATATCAGTTATTTTATCTCTCGTAATGTGTGCTCCAGCATCAGCTATGACTGACGACTTCCAGAGAACACAGGTAGAGATGGAACAGAATGCTATTTCCATATCAATTTCTGAGACTACACTTTACGTGAAGAATGCAGAACACATGGTACTTGAAGTGTTCAGCATCACAGGTCAGAAAGTTGTAACTGCACGCATCGACAGTGCAAGCAAGGCGTTCGAACTTGATAACTTGAGCAGAGGTTGGTACATTGTCCGCATAGGAAAATTCACTCGCAAATTCTATATCAAGTAATAAACTGCAAAATATTATTTAAGAATATACAAGTGGTTTAGACTTTACGTCTGGACCACTTTCTTTATAAAACGCAGTTTAAAATTAAACCTTTTAGACAGAAACCCATCTAAATAATAAAAGCAATCTGATTAAATCCAATGAGCAGGTTTGACGAAGCAACACTTCTCACAAAGCTGAAAGACCCCTCGACACAGAGGCGAGCATTTGAAGAGATGGTTAACCACTACAGCAGCACGTTGTATTGGCAAATTCGTCATATTGTTGTGGATCATGACGATACAGACGATGTTCTTCAGAACACCTTCCTGAAAGCGTGGAATAATATCGGCTCATTCAGAGGAGATTCAAAATTATCCACATGGCTCTATAAGATTGCATACAATGAGAGCATCACTTTCCTCAACCAAAAGAAAGACACCCTCTCTATGGACAACGAAGATGCTGGTGTCGTTTATACACTCGAAAGCGACCAGTACTTTGATGGAGACGAAACACAAATCATGCTTCAGCAAGCCATCGACACCCTTCCAAGCAAACAGAAGGCAGTGTTCACAATGAAATACTTTGATGACATGAAATATGAAGACATATCTTCTATCACAGGTACAAGTGTGGGAGCCCTCAAGGCATCATACCACCTCGCTGTAGAGAAGATTACAAAGTTCTTCCATTCAAAAGAATGAAAAATATAACATTTTTTCACGTTTCCATTAAACCTTTCAATAGAAACTTAGTCTAAAAAGATATAGAAATTAAACTATTACACAATGAGTAACAATAAGAATTTTGATCTTGACGAACTTAAGAACAAAGAAGTCTTCAGGGTTCCTGACAACTACTTTGACACCATTACTGAAAGAGTCATGGCAAAGATTCCTGTTGAAGAGACAAAAGTCATCAGCATCAACAGGAAGAAGCAAGACTCCTCTAAATGGTGGAAATATTCTTCTGTCGCAGCATGTATCGCACTTGCAATAGTCGGAACAACATTCTTGAGCAAGTCATATTTCCAGAGCAATATCAATGACACTCCAGAACTTGCCAACATCCAGGATAATTACGCAAGTCAGGAGGACTTAGTTGAATACGCAATGCTTGACACAGATGACATCTACTGCTACCTTTCAGGTGAAGAATTCTAACAACTACTCTCTATATACATAACCACCACAGCTATGAAGAAGATAATAAGCATAATAGTCACCCTATTCTTTGCATTGGGAATGATGGCACAGCCACCAAGAGACCACAAAGAAGGCGACATGAACAGACATCAGTTCTCTCCAGAAGAGTGGGAGAAGAAGATGGAAAACTTCATCACAACACGCGCTCATCTTACAGAGGAAGAAGCCTCAAAGTTCTTCCCTCTCTATAGAGAAATGCTTGAAGCACAACGTGCTATAGGCAGCAAGAAGCGTAAGATGCAGAATCCGGGAAAGGAACTTACTGAAGAGCAATGCAAGCAAATCATCTTCAACATGACAGAAATGGAAGTTGAACACAAGAAGATTGAACAGCAGTACTTCACAAAGAAATTTCCAAAGGTGTTGAGTTGGAAGAAAATCCTTTGGGTTCGCGGAGCAATGCAAGGCTTCAAGATGGAAGCACTTAGGTCATTCTCCCCACAAAGGAACAACGATCCAAACAAGGGACCACGTAGAGAAAGAGACAGAAGAGGACCTCGCAACTAAGCGAGATCCTCTTTTTCTTTACCATCAACATCATCATTATCATCGGTTGATTTATCCCTATTGCCTCCCCTGACATTGGAGAGTTTCTGAAGTATTTCCTTGTTAAGTTGAGTGATGCGCTGAGTCTTTTGAATATTAGTCTGCAGGATATTCTCCGACTTAAAGTACATGTTCCGGAAATGCTCCGCAATCATGCCATGAATATTCTCGACAATTTCCCGTTTTCCTTCCGTTTGAGCAGACACACACAGAAGACCTTCAGGAACAATGCTCACCTCAATATTCTTTCCAAGCATAACGGGGTCACCGTCATAATGCACAGCACCAGGTTTGGTTCTTCTGATTTTCACCTTCTTGCAGCGCAATGTCTTCACAAGACTATTTTTATGCAGTGTTCCATTGAACATCTGCACAGCAATCTGCGGTGCTTCAATAACGCCAAACGGTTCCATGATGGTAACATCCATATAACCATCTCGTACAGAAGCCATTGGAGCGATATAAGCATTGTTTCCGTACTGAGAAGCATTAGCACATGATATCAAGAAAGCCTTATACGACTGATGCCCATTTTCATCACCACCCTCTTCACCTTCGATGTCAATCTCATACTGTTCTGGATTGTACTTCAAACCATTCTTCAGCACATTTTCTATATAAGTAAGAGGACCGCGTTTGCCAGCCTCTGCAAATTCCATAGAGATGAAAGCATCAAAACCCACTCCACAAGTACAGAAGAAAGGATGACCATTGATGACACCATAGTCCATTGGTTGGATAAGTCCTTCGTTAAGAACCTTGATTGCTCCAGCAGGGTCAACAGGAATATGAAGATGTCGTGCCAATCCATTACCCGACCCACAAGGTATGATTGACATTGCAGTATTTGTGTGAACAAGTGAACGAGCAATTTCGTTAACCGTTCCATCGCCACCAATAGCACAAACAATATCCACACCTTGTTCAGCAGCTGCCCTTGCTATCTCAGCGGCATGACCTTGATACTTCGTTTTGATAATATCATAGTCGTACTTAGACCTATCAAGGTTCGACTCGATAAGCTTAAGCACCATTGCCTTTCCGCTCGTTCCCGAGATTGGATTTACTACAAATATAATTCGTTTGTTTTCTGCCATATTCTTACAAATGCAATGCAAATGTACAATTTTATAATGCAATTCCGATATACAAAGCACTACTTTTTGCATAAATTTCATTTTTTTCATAAAAAAGAATGCTATCATCTACTTTTTTTGTAACTTTGCACGCTAAATAAAGCAAATAGAAAATAAAAATCATAACAATAGAAAGTGTCGCTCCTCAACCACTATGCCAAAAAATCATTTTGTTGTTCGAAGGTAATAAGATTGAGGCAAACACATTAAGACTATGGGTTTATTACAAGAAAGATTAAGTAAGTATAGATTGCCACAGACATACATGGAGGCAGGTATCTATCCTTATTTCCGTGAAATTGACAGCCACCAGGATACAGAAGTAACCATGAGTGGCAAGAAGGTTCTTATGTTCGGTTCTAATTCTTATTTGGGCCTTACATACAACAAGCGCATCTGTGATGCCGCTATCAATGCAATCAAGAAGTACGGTACAGGTTGTGCTGGTTCACGATTCCTCAATGGTACACTTGACCTTCACATTCAGCTTGAAAACGAACTTGCAGAATTTGTAGGAAAGGAAGAAGCCCTTGTTTATTCAACAGGTTTCACAGTAAACGCTGGTTGTGTATCATGTCTTACAGGTCGTACAGACTACATCATCGGTGATGACCGTGACCACGCTTCTATCGTAGATGGTCGTCGCCTCTCATTCTCACAGTTCTTCCACTACAAGCACAATGACATGGAAGACCTTGAGCGCCAGCTCAAGCGTTGTTCTCCAGAAGCCATAAAGCTCATCGTTATCGACGGTCTCTTCTCTATGGAGGGTGATCTTGCAAAACTTCCTGAAATCGTAGAACTCAAGAAGAAGTACAATGCAAGCATCATGGTCGATGAAGCACATGGTCTTGGTGTATTCGGTCGCAATGGTCGTGGTGTATGTGACCACTTCGGTCTCACAGACGATGTTGACCTCATCATGGCAACCTTCTCTAAGAGTCTCGCTTCTATCGGTGGTTTCATCGCTTCTGACAAGGACACTATCAACTATCTCCGTCACAACTCTCGTACTTACATCTTCAGTGCAAGTAACACTCCTGCTGCTACAGCTGCAGCACTTGAGGCACTTCACATCTTGAAGGAAGAGCCAGAGCGTCAGGAAGCACTTTGGGACATCACTAACTACGCACTTCGCCAGTTCAAGCAGGCAGGTTTCGAGATTGGTGATTCTGAGAGCCCAATCATTCCTCTCTATGTTCGTGATGCTATCAAGACATTCGAGGTTACAAAGCTCGCATTCGAGAAGGGCGTATTCATCAACCCTGTTGTTCCACCAGCATGTGCTCCTCAGGACACACTCGTTCGTGTTGCTCTCATGGCTACTCACACTAAGGAGCAGGTTGACCGTTGCGTTAGCATCCTCGTTGACTCATTCAAGCAGCTCGGCATCCTCAAGTAATAAGGAACAGAACATTAGACTTTATCCAAAACAAAAATATAGCGGACTTGCAAATTTGCAGGCCCGCTAATTTTATTGTATATCGACTGTTACTTACAGAGAAACCTTTGCAATCTTCGACTCATTGTGAAGTCTGTCAAGAGCAGTGATAACGTATGTCACACCAGGATGGTCCTCTGATGAAAGAGGATACTGCATCTTTGTTGGTCCATCAAGACGCTGTGTGATGCAAACGATATGTGTAGGGTCAGTGATGTCGATTGGTTCGCCTACCTCAAATCTGTAAATCACATACTGAACAGGACGCTGCTTCTGGTTCTTCACAGAAGGAACAACCCAAGTGATAGCCCAGTCACTGCCAACTGGCTCCAACTTTGCATTCTTTGGCTTCTTTGGTAGTTTGCGGTCGATGAAAGTCATCTGTGGCTGAAGAGCAGGATACTTATGGAATATTGTCTTGAGATAACCAGCATAATTGCCAGGGTTGTTGCACACAGCCGAAGCATACCACTGACAACTACCCTTCACATTACTCATGTTACGCTGAATCTGATACTTCAGTCCCATCTGGTGCGCACCAGGATTAGTAGGGTCAATACCCTGAACAGTGCGTTCAGCATCCTGACCAATGATGAGAGGACGATTGCTGCAATAGTCGTTCCACCAGTTACAGAGAACCTCATAGTCAGCAGCCTTAGTGCCAACATTCCAGTAGAGCTGAGGAATGTTATAGTCAATCCATCCATTCTTGTCCCATGTCACAACATCAGCATACAGGTCATTGTAGTTTGTAGTACCATTCGTAGCACTACCCTCTGGCGAGTTAATACCCATAGGATTATTGCGATAGATACCGAATGGACTGACACCAAACTTCACCCAAGACTTGGTCTTACGAATGACATTATGGAGGTCACGAATAAGAAGATTGACATTATCACGTCGCCAGTCGGCAATGTCCTTGAATCCTCTGCTGTTGCTCTGGAAATATGCCATATCAGGAATCTCCTGACCAGCTACAGGATAAGGGTAGAAATAGTCGTCGATGTGAATACCATCCACATCATATCGGGTAAGGATATCCTTCACGATGACACAAGTATATTGACGATTCACCTCAAGTGCAGGATTGAAGATGAGGAGGTCACCGTATGCAAACACTCTGTCTGGGAATCGCACTGCAGGATGTGAAGGAGCAAGTGTTGTACTTGGCATCTTAGCACGATAAGGGTTTATCCAGGCATGGCACTCCATACCACGCTGATGACACTCCCTAACCATCCACTCCAATGGGTCCCAATCCTCCGAAGGAGCAACACCCTGAGTACCTGTGAGGTAACGGCTCCAAGGTTCGTAGTTAGACTTGTAGAGAGCATCACCCTCTGGTCTGACCTGAAACATGATACTTGTTATTCCCGACTCCTGAAGAGTGTTGAGTTGGGAGATAATCATGTCACGAATCTGCTGTGGCGACTTGCCGAGATAAGCGCCGTTGACACACTGCATCCATGCACCACGGAACTCACGCTTTGGAGACAACTGTGCGAATGATGATACTGAAATCATCAGGGTAAGGAGGATAAATGAAAGTCTTTTCATGTATGGATATTAGTTTTTTGTTTATTCTCTTTTTTAATATTAAAGTACAGGAGTGAGGAGATTGCCAAACCAACCCTCAAACTTCTTACGGCAAGAGCGAGTCTTCCAGTATCCACGAACAACCTGGAAGCATGAGCGCTTCTGATTCTCAAAGTGTTGTATGAGCCAATCAGTTGCCTTCCTGTCAAAGATTACCGTATTCACCTCGTAGTCGCATCGGAGGCTTCGAGCATCAAGATTTGCAGAACCAACAGTGGCAAACAGGTCATCAACAATCATGAACTTGGAATGATGAAAACCACCCTCAAACATATACACCTTTGCCCCTCGCTTTGCAAGGTTATTTCCCACATAGTGGGCAGCCTCAGGAGTAATAGGTTCGTCACTCTTTGCCGAGATAATGATTTGAACATCAATGCCCCTGTCTATTGCTCGTTTCAATGCCTGTCTCACTTTATGCGTAGGAACAAAGTAAGGGTTAATGATTTTCACACTCTTCTGTGCCGAGTTCAGCATCGTAACATAAAGGTCACGAATTGCATCACTGTTCTTGCCAAGCATCTTATCGACGATAGCAATACCTGCATCCCCCACCTTCTCGTGCTGAGGAAAATACTTTTCTCCTATCAGTTCTTCTCCCGTTATGCGTTTCCACAAATCGGTGAACACATGGTTTAGGTCATTCACGGCAGCCCCTTCAATATGCATGTGGAGGTCATACCATGTACCTACATCCTTTATTCCGTCGATGTAGTAGTCTGCCACATTCATTCCTCCCGTGTATGCCACCTTTCCGTCGATGACAACAATCTTGCGGTGGTCGCGTGGCAGATAGTGGTTCAACCAGGGAAAACGAATAGGGCGAAACTTCACGAGCCTTATTCCCTTCTCGTTTATCTCCCTGTGCATTCGTCGGGTTATAGGACGGTTGTTCGAGAAATTGCCGAAATCATCGTATATCGCCCTAACCTCTACACCTTCCTTCACCTTTTCTTCGAGAGCCTTAAAGAGAAGTCCTGCTATCGAGTCGTTGCGGAAATTGAAATACTCAAGGTGAATGAAACTCTTGGCATTCTTTATCTCCCGAAACAGGTCTTCAAACTTCTGTCCACCAAGGTAGAAGAACTTCACGACATCATTCCCTTCAGTGGCATGCACACCCCTCACTTCCCTGAGGTGCCTTGCTACAATAGAGTCTGATGTCTGTCCAAAGAGCGAGGATGCTGTTATGCACCAGAATACCAATATAAAGTTAAATCGATTCATCCTATATGTACTTCTTTTCAGTGCAAAGATACGTGTTTTTAAGTCGCTTTGCAAATAAGAACGCCTTTTTCATCTTATAAAACAAATTTATTTCTAAAAAAGATTGGAAAAATCGAGTAAAGTGACTAATTTTGCAAAGTAAATATATATTTATATCCAACTTAACACACCTTATACACTATAAGGTATAGCAAATGAAAGGCTTAAAGACAATTATATTCACTTCCCTCATGGGCAGTGCAGTCATTGTGGGCTGTCAGTCTGGTGAGAACAAGAACACACCTACTTATCAAGACATAGAAATAGAGGAACCAGAACTTCCCTACGGAGCATCCGACACCATCAATGGCGAAAAGGTGAGCACAGACTGTGCCCTCATCAACTACAATCTTGAAGAATTGTTGGACAGAGTCGAGGGAGTGCGTTCGCCCGACATGCTTATGCGACTGAAGGCAGACTTCCAGCACGACATCGACTCCTTGACCTCCAACACCAGTATGCTTGCATCAAACGAGAAGGACATCATCGCTTCCCAGAAACAAGCCATTGCAGCAGCCTACGCACGAGTATGTCGTGAATACGAGATTCCTGCCGACGGTGTGATTGCCAACCTCAAGTACTGCATTCAGGAACTCAACGGAGTGCAGTCGCAGAAAGACCTCAACAGCTTCATGGACTGTCGCTACGGTATGCTTCGTGGACTCGACATCATCCACCTTTGCGTCGAGAGTCGTTCCACAAAGATTGGAGAGGTCAAACGCCTTGCTGCTCAGTTGAAGCATGACTTGGACAACAAGAAGAAAAGATATAGCGTTGAATAAGTTATAAACAATACATATATAAAAAACAACTACAACATCATGTTTGCAAAAGATATCTATGTGGCTCGTCGTAACGAGCTCAAGCAGCGCGTTGGCAGTGGACTCATCATCCTCTTCGGCAACAACGACGCTTCGACAAACTATCCTGCCAACACATACCGTTTCCGTCAGGACTCCACATTCCTCTACTACTTCGGACAGAAGCGTGACGGACTCGTCGGTGTCATTGATGTAGATGCCAACAACGAGTATCTCATCGGCAACGACATCGACATCGACGACATCATCTGGATGGGTTACACACCATCAGTGGCAGACCTTGCCGCAGAGGTTGGTGTTGCCAACTCAGCCCCTATGGCAGAACTCCAGAAGATGGTCGATGCTGCAAAGGCAAAGGGACAGCAGATTCATTTCCTCCCACAATATCGCCAGGACATCATGATTCAGCTCAGCGACCTTGTGGGCATCCATCCTCTCACCACAAAGGACAATGCGAGCCTCACACTCATCAAGGCAGTCATCGACATGCGTGCCGTGAAGCGTCCTGAGGAAATCGTAGAACTCAAGAAGGCAGCAGACATCGGTTACCTCATGCACACTACCGCCATGAAGGAATGTCGTCCAGGCGTTTCCGAGAAGTACGTTGCTGGTATCATCGAGGGCATTGCCATGAGTCTTGGCGAGAAATACTCATTCCAGTCTATCCTCTCAATGCACGGCGAGATTCAGCATGGCTACCCATCGACAGCACCAATGGAGGCTGGTCGCCTCATGCTCTGCGACGCTGGTGCCGAGAGCATGGAGCACTACTGTTCCGACAACACTCGTGTCACACCAATCTCTGGCAAGTTCACAGCCCAGCAGCGTGGCATCTACGAGGCTGTTGAAGCAGCACACGACTGGGTAATCGAAAACACCAAGCCAGGTGTACTCTGGTACGACATGCACATGGGCGCTTGTAAGGTTCTCACCGAACACTACATCCAGCTTGGACTCATGAAGGGCAACGTAGATGATGCCGTAGCAGCAGGCGCACACGCTATGTTCATGCCTCACGGACTTGGCCACATGATGGGTATGGATGTACATGACATGGAAGGTCTCGGACAGATTTACGTTGGTTTCGACGACGAGATACAGCCATCAACACAGTTCGGCACAAACTGCCTCCGCTGTGGCAGAAGAATGCAGCCAGGCTTCGTCATGACCGACGAACCAGGTACATACTTCATCCCTCACCTCATCGACCTCTGGAAAGGTCAGGGCATGCACAAGGACTTCATCAACTACGACGAGGTCGAGAAGTACCGCAACTTCGGCGGCGTACGTCTTGAAGACGACATCATCATCACCGAGACAGGTTGTGAGATGATTGGCGACAAGCAGATTCCAATCAAGATTGACGAAGTCGAGGAATTCATCAAGCGATAATTATACACAATAACAATATTATTAACTACAAAATGAAAAAAGCAATTATTCTCACAGCGCTCGTAGCGTTGTCTTCTTCAGTCTTCGCACAGGAGGCAAAGAACGAGAAGGCTGACAACAAGCCAGTCTTCACTGTGATTAAGGAAAACCCTATCACAAGCATCAAGAACCAGGCTCGTTCTGGTACATGTTGGAACTACTCTACCCTCTCATTCTTCGAGGCAGAAATCCTCAAGAAGACAGGCAAGACATACGACCTCTGCGAGATGTTCGGATGTAACAAGAACTACATGGACCGTGCAGTAAACAAAGTTCGTATGCATGGCGATGCACAGTTCTCACAGGGTGGCTCATTCTATGATGTACTCTATGTTCTCAAGAACTACGGTATCTGTCCTGAGGACGCTATGCCACTTCCAGGCACAATGTACGGCGACACACTCAACAACTTCAACGAGTTCTTCGCAGTAATGGAACCATACGTTGATGCAGTAGCTAAGTCAACAGCAAAGACTATCTCTCCAACATGGAAGAACGGTTTCCAGGGCATCCTCGACTCATACCTCGGCAAGTGTCCAGAAGAGTTCACATACCAGGGCAAGAAATACACTCCAAAGTCATTCGCAGCAAGTCTCGGTCTTGACTGGAACGACTATGTATCTATCACATCCTACACACACCACCCATTCTACGAGGAGTTCCCAGTAGAAGTACAGGACAACTGGCGTATGCCAGGCAGCTGGAACCTCCCAATTGAAGAGATGGCAGAGATTATTGACAATGCTGTCATGAACGGCTACACAGTAGCATGGGGCGGTGATGTCAGCGAAGCAGGATTCACTCGTGACGGTCTTGCTCTCCTCTACGACACAGAGAACCCACAGGGCCTCGAAGGTTCCGACATGGCACGTTGGCTCAAGCTCACAGCAGCAGAGAAGCGCAACAAGGTTTCAGAACTTGGCATCGCAGCAAAGGAGAAGACTCCAACACAGGAGCAGCGCCAGAAGGAGTTTGACAACTGGGAACTCACTGACGACCACGGTATGCTCATCTACGGTATTGCAAAGGACCAGAACGGCCGCAAGTACTACATGGTAAAGAACTCATGGGGTGAGACAGGCTCATACAAGGGTATCTGGTACATGTCAGAGAACTTCATCGTTGCCAAGACTATGGACTACATGGTCAACAAGAAGGCTATCCCTGCTAAGATTCTCAAGAAGATGGGTATCAAGTAAGATACATTGAAGCAAATGAAGCATTGAAGCATTGAAGCATTGCAACATTGATACATTGCAACATTGATACATTGAAGCAAATGAAGCATTGAAGCATTGCAACATTGAAACAAACGAGACTCTCTAAGAATGAGCCTCGTTTGTTTTTTTTATGGCAAAGTCAGTGTCGCCTCTCAACTCCACTTCGAGCGAGTGGAAGCCATGTGATGTTCTCAGGGTTATTCCTCTCCGTAAGGAATGAATGCTCTGTCCGTACTCCATCCCACACCATCTATATAAAATGTTTCAATGCTTCAATGCTTCAAATGCTTCAGGCGGTATTAAGACTTTTTTTCCTCTATATATATATAATAATATACTATATCCAAGTGATAAGTATTCACTATTGATTAGTTATTTATATATATAAGGCGAAGAACACAAAAATGTGATGAAGCACATGAAGCATTGAAGCATTGAAGCATTTGCACTTCGAAACACACACGGACACATACAGAACACATTCGAAACACACGCGGACAACAGAGTACACTCGTGCAGACAATCCCCCCAACTTCTACACAGCAACAGCCCCAAACATAAGGTCAACGGACAAACTGCATTCCGAAACCACTTAATCCGTAACATTATTTGCAAACACTTTTAGAATGTCGTACCTTTGCATCGTGAAAAGGAAAAAACGCTAACGCTACGATACGCTGCGCTACGAAACGCTTCGCTACGAAGACTACACTACAAACTGTTTTGAACGGTTTTGTCTTTTCGAGAATCATTAATCACCAATCATTAATCATCAATCACTAACCACTAATCACTAATCATCAATCACTAATCATTAACCATTAATCATTAAAACTATGGCAATTAACTATTCTCTTTCCAAGCGAAAGAACCCACA
>CALBJW010000119.1 GCA_937893145.1 uncultured Prevotellaceae bacterium
TACTGTATGCGATGTATCACAGGATGATATTTGCCCTCAGCATCGTGCATACTGATTATCTGCTCCATATACCAGGGGAACCCCTCTGCTATGTTCTGTGGTGTCAGCATTCGGTTGAAGAACTTCAGTTCCTGTAGATGCTGTACCACCAGATTGGCTGGATTGATACACGAGATTATCTCCTCCTCAAACACGGAGTCCACATGCACCTGTGTGCCTGCCTTGCCAATACCGAGTACTTCTGCTGTCTTGCCTAAATAGATGTGGCATTTGCCTGTTCGCATGTTGTTAAGGGCTACGATGGCATTGTCACACATAGCGTAAGTTTCTGCGAAGTTCAGCAGTCGCTGCTCCTCGCCTTCCAAGTGTATTCCGTCCTGTTGACTCGTAAAGCGAGACACAAGTTTGTCATTTATTTCAACCATAATAATGGGGGTTTCCAGTGGTTGTTGGTTTTCTCGCTTACAAAGGTACATAAAAATATCATAACAAGTATAAAAGTGGTCATGAAACCGCAAATGTATGGTCATTAATCAGTAGTTAATACATTTCTCTTCGTTTTTTGTTTTTTTTCCTTTTAAAAGCACTATCTTTGCATTTGGTTATTGGAATGGACCAATAAATCTATACTTAATTTTAGCTAATCTCTCTTTGAATACGGACTTATGTACACGTTTGTGGTTTCGCTTGCCCTGTTGGTGGTAGGTTTCCTTTTCTACGG
Organism: uncultured Prevotellaceae bacterium; assembly: GCA_937893145.1. Classification (GTDB taxonomy): domain Bacteria; phylum Bacteroidota; class Bacteroidia; order Bacteroidales; family Bacteroidaceae; genus Minthosoma. The sequence continues at coordinate 722 of CALBJW010000119.1, forward strand.
AAAGGTTGTGGAAAAGACATTTGGAATTGATACGGAAAGAAGGACTCCTTGTTATACTAAGGAGGACGGCGTGGACTACATGCCTATGCCTGCATGGAAAGTATTCCTCATTCAGTTTCTGAATATAGCTGGTACAGGACCAATCTTCGGTGCTATCATGGGTGTGCTGTTTGGACCTGCTGCATATCTATGGATTGTGTTTGGGTGTATATTCGCTGGTGCGGTGCATGACTATATGTGCGGTATGATTTGCATCAGAAAGGGTGGCCTGTCGTTGCCAGAGATTGTGGGCGACGAGATGGGAACATCGATGCGCCAGTTCATGCGAGTGCTGAGTATCGTATTGCTTGTACTTGTAGGAACGGTGTTTGTGACAACACCTGCGGCTCTTCTCGAAACAATGGTTCCGCTCGGAGGCAAGTACTGGTGGATTGCCATCATATTCCTTTATTATATATTGGCTACTCTGCTGCCAATCGATAAGCTTATAGGAAGAATATATCCTGTGTTTGGGGTGGCACTCCTGATTATGGCGGCTGGTTTGTTGTACCACATATTCTTCTCGGCAGGTTATGTGCCTGAGTTGACAGATGATGCTTTCACTACTCACCATCCTCAGGGATTGAGTATATTCCCAATGCTGTGCATCACCATCGCTTGCGGTGCAATCAGTGGTTTCCACGGTACTCAGTCGCCTCTCATGGCTCGATGTCTTACAGATGAGAAATACGGAAGAACAATCTTTTACGGTTCGATGATAACTGAAGGCGTTGTTGCACTTATCTGGGCAGCCGCAGCCATTAAATTTGCTGACACCTTGCCGGGCGAGGGAACTGCATACGAGAAGCTTGCAACTATGGGTAATCCTTCCGTTGTGGTGAATACGATATGTTCGACTTGGATGGGAACTGTTGGTGCAGCACTTGCAGTGCTTGGTGTTGTGGCAGCACCTATCACAAGTGGTGACACGGCATTCCGAAGTGCTCGACTCATCGTGGCAGACTTCCTCAAGATGTCGCAGAAGACATTCGCTCGCAGAATGATGCTTTGTTTGCCTTTGTTTGCAACAAGTGCTTGTCTGCTGTTCCTTGATTTTAATGTGTTGTGGCGATACTTTGCATGGACCAACCAGACACTTGCAACATTCGCGCTCTGGGCAATCACGGTGTGGTTGGCAAAACGATGGAGGGGCAATGCAAAGATGCAGTGGGCTTATATGGTGTCGTTCCTCCCTGCTATTTTCATGACATTCGTGTGCAGCAGTTATATCCTTATTGCTCCTGAAGGATTCTCTCAGCCTATGCCATTCTCGTTTGCTGTGGCAGCGGTGGTGACTATCGTGGCTCTTGTACTTTTCATCTTGTTCATGAAGAGATTGAAGAGAACAGAGGGGTAAAATGATGTGAAACAGATGGTTTTAATGCTTTTTTAACACTTTTACAGTAGCCCATTTGCATTTCCATTGCGTATTATAATAAAAATGTGTAACTTTGTAACGAAAAACAGAACAAATAACAAAAATACAATGAAGAAATTTTTCTCACTCTTATTGACTCTCCTCTGCATGGGTGTGGCAAATGCTCAGTTTGCTAATCCAGTGAAGGTGACAACAAGCATTAAGGAAACAAGCCCAACAGAGGCTGTCATTACTTTCCAGGCTACTATTGGTGGCGGTTGGCACATGTATTCAACTCAGGTAGTGCCAGATGGTCCAACACCTTGTACTATCAATGTGGAAAAGATTTCAGGCGCTAAACTCGATGGTGCTTTGAAGCCTGCAGCAGCACCAATCAAGCATTATGAAGAAATGTTTGGTGCCGATGTGTACTATTTTGAAAAGTCTGCTACTTTCACACAGAAGTTAAAGCTTACTGGAGGAAAGTATGAGGTGGCAGGTTACCTTGAGTATGGTGCTTGCAACGACCAGAATTGTATTCCTCCAACAAGTGTTGACTTTGACTTCAAGGGCGAGGTTGCTCCTCAGAAGGAGGAAGTGAAGAAGGAAGAAGAAAAGAAAGATGAGGTAAAGGCTGAAGAGGAAACTCCTGCTGAGGCAGAGGAAGAAGTTGCTGATACTGTAGCTGTTGATACTGTAGCTGCAGAAGAGGTTGCTCCACTTGAAGGTCTTTGGACTCCAGTAATAGATAAACTCCAGGCTTTGGACGAGGGTGGCAACTCGAATGCTACAGAAAATCCACTCTGGAAGATTTTCCTTCTTGGATTCCTTGGTGGTCTTGTTGCACTCGTCACTCCTTGTGTATGGCCTATCATTCCGATGACTGTAAGTTTCTTCTTGAAGAAGGGTACTACTAAGAAAAGTACAGAAGAGGAGAAAGCTGCTGCTCGCAAGAAGGGTATTCGTGATGCTATACTCTATGGCGTTAGCATCGTGATTATATATGTGGCACTCGGATTGATTGTCACAGGATTGTTTGGCGCAAGCGCATTGAATAGTCTTGCAACAAACGCTGTGTTCAACATCATCTTCTTCTTGATGCTCTTGCTCTTCGGTGCAAGCTTCATTGGTGGTTTTGAACTCACTCTCCCTTCAAAGTGGACAAATGCTGTTGACAACAAGGCTAATAGCACAACAGGTCTCTTGAGCATCTTCTTGATGGCGTTCACTCTCGTGCTTGTTAGCTTCTCTTGTACAGGCCCTATCATCGGTTTCCTTCTCGTTGAGATGGTAACAAGCAACATCGTTGGTCCTACTGTTGGTATGCTCGGCTTTGCTATTGCACTTGCATTGCCATTCACCCTCTTCGCTCTCTTCCCAACAATGTTGAAGTCGGCTCCAAAGAGTGGCAACTGGATGAATGTAGTGAAGGTGACTCTTGGTTTTATCGAACTTGCGTTCTCTCTCAAGTTCTTCTCTGTCGCTGACCTTGCATACGGATGGGGACTCCTCGACCGCGAGACATTCCTCGCTCTCTGGATTGTACTCTTCGCACTTCTCGGTGCTTACCTCATCGGATGGATTCGTTTCCCACATGATGAGGACGAATATGATGATGAGGGTAATGTGATTGTGAACCAGAAGACAAGCGTGCCACGATTCTTCATGGCTCTTATCTCGTTTGCTTTTGCAATGTACATGGTACCAGGTCTTTGGGGTGCTCCACTCAAGGCTGTGAGTGCTTTTGCCCCACCTATGAAGACTCAGGACTTCAATCTTGCCGAAGAACTCGAGGTTAAGCCTATGTTTACAGACTATGAAGAGGGTATGAAGTATGCAGCTGCTCACAATATGCCTGTAATGATTGACTTCACAGGTTATGGCTGTGTGAACTGCCGTAAGATGGAGGCTGCCGTATTCGTTGACCAGACTGTGGCTGAAATCATGACTAAGGACTATGTGCTTATTCAGCTCTATGTTGACGAGAAGACTAAGTTGGCAGAACCTATCGAGGTGGTTGACAATGGTAATCCTCGTAAGCTTCGCACAATCGGAGACAAGTGGTCTTATCTCCAGTCAAGCAAGTTTGGTGCAACAGCTCAGCCATTCTATGCTCTTCTCGACAATGAGGGCAACCCTCTTGAGAAGTCTTACTCATACGATGAGGATATCGACAAGTATCTGAAGTGGTTGAGAAGTGGTTTGGATAAATATGGAAAGTAATCTCAGACAACAGATAATTGCTCTTGTTAAGAGTGAAGTGGTACCTGCAGTAGGCTGTACAGAGCCTATTGCAGTTGCTCTTTGTGTGGCTAAGGCTACAGAAACGCTTGGATGCCTGCCAGAAAAGATAACTGCATACCTTAGTGCAAATATCCTGAAGAATGCAATGGGTGTGGGTATTCCTGGAACTGGTATGATAGGTTTGCCGATTGCTATTGCACTTGGTGCTTCGGTAGGTAAGAGCGAATATGAACTTGAGGTTTTGAAGGATGTCACTCCTGAGGCTGTTGAGGCAGGAAAGAAGTACATCGCGGAGAAGCGTATCAATGTGCAGCTCAAAGCTGATGCTCCAGATAAACTCTACATTGAGGTAGTTGCTGAGGCTGGTGCAGATAAGGCGGTAGCTGTAATCAGTGGCGGACACAAGAACTTCATTAAGGTGCAGAAGAATGAGACTGTCCTCCTTGAGGCTCAAGTTGCTTCAACCGAAGAGGCTGACAGCAATGATGATTGGCTCACTCTTGAAAAGGTGTATGAATTTGCTACTACTGCTCCTCTCGAAGAGATAGAATTCATCAACGAGGCACGCCGACTCAATGAGGCTGCAGCAGAGGAGTCGCTGCATGGTAACTATGGCCATTCCTTAGGTAAGGCATTGAGTCGCCCACTCGGAAAGGGTATCATGGGTGACACTATTTTCTCTCATATCTTGAGTGCAACAGCCTGTGCTTGTGATGCTCGTATGGCAGGTGCTATGATTCCTGTAATGTCAAACTCGGGAAGTGGTAATCAAGGTATATGCGCAACATTGCCAGTGGTGAAGTTTGCTGCGGAAAATCACAACACAGATGAGGAACTCACCCGTGCGCTTATGCTTTCACATCTTTCTGCTATCTATGTAAAGCAGAGTCTTGGCAAGTTGAGTGCGTTATGCGGATGTGTTGTAGCATCAACAGGTTCTTCTTGTGGCATCACATATCTTATGGGTGGTACATACGAACAGATTACATTTGCTGTGAAGAATATGATAGCCAACTTGACAGGTATGATTTGTGACGGTGCGAAACCTTCATGTGCATTGAAACTCGCTTCGGGTGTTTCTACGGCTGTTCTTTCTGCTATGCTTGCTATCCAGGGCGAGTGTGTGACTTCCGTAGAAGGTATCATTGATGACAATGTAGACAAATCAATTCATAACCTTACAAAGATAGGTAAAGATGCGATGGACGAGACAGACCGTTGCGTTTTGGACATAATGACAAGTAAGTAAGTCGAAAATACTTTGTCAGTTAAATAAAAAGTTGTATTTTTGCATGGTAAATGTAATTTACGTGTAAGAATGCAACTTTTTTTGTGTCAGTGAGAGTTTTGAACACCTTATTTATATATATAGGAGGAGGTGCGAGTGACTTTTTTGTGACAGGTTGTCGCAATTCTGGCAGAAGGGTGTGCATGGCATACATATTGCATTTAATAGTAAAACGTGGATTCGACTCATTTGATTCTAAAAAGAAACAATAATAATAACTAAAAACAAGAAAGAAAATGGCAAACGAAAATCAGCAGCTTCAGATTGAATTGAAGCCAGAGATCGCAGGTGGTGTTTATTCAAACCTCGCTCTTCTTACTCACTCAAACAACGAATTTGTTGCAGACTTTGTTCAGATGCTTCCAGGTATGCCAAAGGCACAGGTGGCAAGTCGTGTCATCATGGCTCCTGAACATGCCAAGCGACTCCTCTTCGCTCTTCAGGACAACATCCAGAAGTATGAGGCGCAGTTTGGTCAGATTAAGCTTCAGCAGCCTGGTCAGCCAAAGGAAGGCAGCACAATCGCACCTTTTAACATCAAAAAAGGCGAGGCATAATAAGCTTTTGTCGTTTGAATGAATGTAAAACAAGAATAGGGAAGGGATGTCACAAATTAAGTGATGCCCCTTTTCGCTTTTTATGTATTAGAGAGCAACTCGACTTGATAAATTGATAAGTTTAATGTTAAAATAGGGAGTCTGCGGCAGTTTTTTGTCTTATTATCTTCTTTTTGTAGTAAAAAAAAATATTTATTTGTTTGTTATTTAAAAAATAATACTTACCTTTGCACCGCTTTTTGGAGTAGTGCGTGCCCTTATGGGTACACAGAGGATTCTATGCCCCGGTAAGATTAGATGGTAGGAACGCCAGTGATGAATCTCTGAAACCGGATGATGGAAGTTCTATTTTGCACGAAGTAAGCTATGGGCTTGCCACAAAAGTGATTTGTACTATATATAATAAGGTATATAGGAGTCATGGTGGGCGCTCAGAATTGAATGGTAAATAATTAAATAATAAATAATAATAAAAAAAACTAAACAAAAATGCCTACTATTCAGCAATTAGTTCGTAAGGGCCGTAAGGTATTGGTAGACAAGAGTAAGTCTCCTGCATTGGATTCTTGCCCACAGCGCCGTGGCGTTTGTGTACGTGTCTACACTACAACACCTAAGAAGCCTAATTCAGCGATGCGTAAGGTCGCTCGTGTTCGTTTGACAAACAAGAAGGAAGTTAACTCTTACATCCCAGGTGAAGGACACAACTTGCAGGAACACTCAATCGTACTCGTACGTGGTGGTCGTGTTAAGGACCTCCCAGGTGTACGTTACCACATCATCCGCGGTGCTCTCGATACTGCAGGTGTAGCAAGCCGCACACAGCGTCGTTCTAAGTACGGTGCTAAGCGTCCAAAGGCAGGTAAGAAGTAAACTGCAATCTTTTTTCAAACAAGAATCGTAATTAAAACAATGATTTGATTTGTTGGAAATGCTATGGTTGAGTAAATGACCAACCCGGTCGTTGAAGAAACAAGATGCAAAGCAACCTCAGATCAACAAAAAATCAAAACAGAAAAATGAGAAAAGCTAAACCAAAGAAGCGTGTGATCCTTCCAGATCCAGTTTATGGCGATGTTAAGGTTACTAAGTTCGTTAATAACCTTATGTATGATGGAAAGAAGAGTGTAGCATACACTATCTTCTACACAGCTCTCAAGAATGTTGAGAACAAGATGAAGAACGAGGAGAAGTCTCCACTCGAAATCTGGAAGAAGGCCCTTGACAATATTACTCCACAGGTTGAGGTTAAGTCTCGCCGTATCGGTGGTGCTACATTCCAGGTTCCAACTGAAATCCGTGCAGACCGTAAGGAGGCAATCTCTATGAAGAATATGATTGCTTTCGCTCGTAAGCGTAGCGGTAAGAGCATGGCTGACAAGCTCTCTGCAGAAATCATGGATGCATTCAACGAGCAGGGTGGCGCATTCAAGCGTAAGGAAGATATGCACCGTATGGCTGAGGCTAACCGTGCATTCGC
>CALBJW010000120.1 GCA_937893145.1 uncultured Prevotellaceae bacterium
TGTCCTTTGCTGGGAAATACATATAGTACTTGCCATCCTTCTCCTGAACATCATTATCCCAGAGCTGGTGGCTTGCCCAAGGAATATCCTCAAGCTTGAGGATGCAACCATGATCAACGAGTTCCTTCTCACCACGACAAACAGCTTCGAGGTCGTCTGTTGAGAACACATGGTAATCCTTCATTTCATACTCAGCACCGCTGTCGTCATCACCTACACCTGCATCCCAGTCGTGAGATGGATAGATGTACAATCTGTCATTCCATACATGAACAGATGGGTCGGCCATATAGTCTGATGGCCACAGATAAAATTTACCTTCCATAAAGACCCACCCCCTTCCCCTCCCTAATATGGAGGGGAGTAGTTACCATAATGGTACCGCCCCGAGGGTGAAAGGGTTTTATTAGTTATTATTCATTTATTACTTTTTCCTACTCCGGATGGTCTCCCCCTTTGAAGACTGAGGGGCCACAAGTTCAATGAGCTTCTGTACAACTGGTTTCATGTTGTTGCTACGGTCAACGAGAGTTGCATAGTCCTTACGTCCCTTGATTGGGAAGTCGTTCTTCCATGAGTTGCCATCGTTGACACACCAGTAGTTCACACGGATGATGTCGTCCTTATGCGAGATGAGCATCTTGTAGAAATCAATCCAGAACTGATCAATCTCCTTCTGCTTAGCTGCTGGGATGCCATCCTTGTAAGGGTCAACCTCTGGGCGATAAGCGAAACGGTCGCTGACATTTGCTCCTGAGAATCCGTATGGATTAGGAAGAACGGAAAGGTCAACTTCCGAGAAGAATGTCTTCACACCAATCGAAGCAATGGTCTTGATTGAGTGGTCGTACTGATTAATGATTTCCTGTGCTCCATCTTCAAGTATCATGTGTCCCTGCATACCGATGCCATCAACATGCAAACCTTTATCGATGAGTGGTTTGAAGAACTTGCACACAGCCTCTACCTTCGATGCCTTATTCATAGAATAGTCATTGTAGTAGAGTTCAACATTAGGGTCTGCCTCATGAGCGTATTGGAATGCCAATGGGATGAAGTCCTCACCAAGAATCTGGTAGAAGAGGCTATTGCGGAGCGAACCGTTATCCTCGAATGCTTCATTTACCACATCCCATGATGACACACGACCTTTGAAGTGTCCAAGTATAGTGTGGATATGTTCTCTCATTCGCTTCTTGAGAACCTCCTTGCTTACAAGGTTGCCCTGGGCATCACGATGGAACCATGCAGGACATTGTGAGTGCCATATAAGCACATGTCCATGAACTCGCATTCCTGCAGCGAGGGATTTTTCTACAAACTGGTCCGCAAGGGTGAAGTCATATACTCCTTCCTTTGGATGAATGACTTCTGCCTTCATGCAGTTTTCTGCAACAACGGCATTGAAGTTCTTTTCAACCACTGCCCAATCGGCAGTCTGGTCGGCACCTACAAATCCTGTCACATCATGTTCATTCTTTGCGTTCTCCTCTGCTGCCACCTCCCACTGATTGACACTCACACCCGTGTACCAGTAGTCACGGTAAGCATCCTTCAGTGTCTGGGCACTAAGAGACAAACACGAAGAACCAAGAACAAAAGATGATATAATGAATGATTTACTATTCATGATATAAACAAATTCTCCCAGCATCACCTTACTATTAAATAAAGTGATGTGAGAGAACAAAATTATTATTTATTTCTTTCTTCGATTTCCTTATTCATCTCATCGAGTTTCTCATCAGTAAGAGGATATTTATAGATGAGGTATCCCACTACAATAAGAAGAACAGCAGGGATGATAGTTGTGAACCAAAGAATAGCTTCTTTTGAACTGTCTGAATAATCAGCAAGCTTTGGATAGTAAGCATTTACAGGTGCACTGATGAATGATGCGAGGAATACAACAATGAAAATACAAATCATAAGCTGCAAACACTTATTTGCTGCAAATTCCTTGAACATCTCACCGTATGTAACAGGCTTTTCAGGTGTAGTCGCAATACGTTCCTTACAACCCTTGAAACAATAGAACAAAAGGATGAAACCTGCGATAGCGAAAATAGATGTTACAGTGAACCAAGCTATTGGTTCTGTAGGAAGAGCAGATGCTTCGCTTGCAAGATTGAAACCTACCCAACCCATAACAAGAGGAGTAATGAAACCTGCAACAGAGAAGCCAGCCTTAAATGCCACACCTGCAAGAGCATTGACTGTAGCTGCAGGGCGATTACCTGTGCGGTATTCTGCTTCTGTGATAACTTCAGGAACAAGAGCCCACATCAAAGAACCTACCAAAAGACCAACACCGGTCATAACCTTAGCAGCCTGAACCAATACGTTAAGTTCTGCTACATTGAAGAACTTACCGATGATGTAGAGAATTACGAATCCTACAAAACCGATAGAGAGAAGGAGGTAGTAGAGTCCTTTCTTACCAAACATCCTCTTCAAAGCAGGGAGTGAAGGCAAGATGATGAATGCAGGAATAGTACCGATTGCCATGAAGAGAGCTTGATTCCAGTTTACTGCTTCGTTAATAACCAAAGCAAGTCCGATAGGGAAACCTGCCTGAACAATAATCTGGCCGATATTTGCACATACCATACGAGTTGAAGTAAGTTTGAGAACTTCGTCATTGTCACGAGTCATACTTGCCATGATTGAACCGTAAGGGATGTTTACAACTGAGTAAATCATACTCAGCAAAGTATAGCTAACTGTTGCATAAACAATCTTCATTGTGTATGACCATTCTGCCACCTGAGGAAGCATAAGCAGACATGCTGCAACTGTCAAAGGAATACCACCATAAAGAAGATATGAACGATACTTACCGAGCTTTGGATTGTTATTGTCAATATAACGTCCTACTATAGGACTCCATATACAATCGAGAAGACGAACTCCAAGAATCAATCCGCTGACAAAAGCAGGACTGATTTTCAATACTGTTGTGAGATAAAGCATGAGGTAACATGCTACTGTCTGGAAAATCAAGTTCTGAGCAAGGTCTCCCGAACCATAACCGATGCGTTGCATCCAATTCAATTTGTAGAAGCCATTAGCTTCTTGCGAAGAATAATCTGCCATAGATGTAAGTTTTAGTCTTTAGTTATTTTATTATATAATTATTCATGTTGCAAATTTAACAAATATAAAGCAATTAAAAAACAAATGTTAGTTACTTTATCTTTTGATTATGTTTCAAAAACTTCAAAAATTGCATTATACCCACTAAATAAGCATCTCCATCAACACAAAAACGGGAATTAGGCATGTTTTATCAAACCTAATTCCCGTAATTGCTATTATCTTTCTTTTATTTCACTAAAACCTTCTTCGACTCTGTATGACCATCACCATACATATATTTCACGATGTAAACACCCGAAACAAGTTTGGTTCGTGAAGTGCCAAGATATGCTCCACTAACTCCATAATAATGCTCGGCAACTACATCTGCTGGTCTATCAATAGGTATGTTCGCTATTGCATCTGGTTCGCCAAAGTCAGGAACGTATGTTGCATAGAAGTCAGCATAAGAATCCAACTTGTTTGTTGTTCCTATTGTTGGCGCATCCATAACATAAACATTATTGCTTCCATCAGGATAAAGACCTACTGACTGTACACCAGAATGTGCTGTATATGTCAAACAATCCTTCCAAGTTTCATCCTCACTCATAAGGATAACCTTTTCGCCATCATTATTGCCAAGTTTGAAGTTGGCATGAAGTTGTGAAACGCCAGCCTTCTCATCTGCCCAAATCACAAGGTGACCATAAGGCTGGATGATGGTGTTGATTGCTCCACTTGGTATCTGATACTTCTTAGGATTGTTTTCATCATCGGAGAGATACATGCCGGCAACATCAATCTCTTCTTCTGTTGTGTTATAAAGTTCAATCCAATCCTTCTTGCTGAAGTTATCGTTCACAGCCATAGTATTTGCTGCACTCACCTCATTTATCTTTATAGGTGTAGTACCATTCGCAATAAGTTCATCATCTGAGATTGGCTCATAACATGCCATAAGATTGTAATTTCCTGCCGTTGTTATTTCCAGTTCCTCTTCGGTAGTGATGAACTCCGAATTTCCTTCCTTCGGAACAGTCATCAAAAGTTCTGCATCCCACATTATGTCGGAAGATGAGGTGCTGTTGTTATGCACTTCTACTGCAATGTAATTTGTTCCCTTCTTAAATAGAGAAGTAGAAAGCTTCACTGAACCAGCATCAGGATTACCTTCAGCGTATGATGTTGCTGCAGTATTATAACCTGGCGTTCCTGATGGCATATTGTATCGAGCGGCCTCCACGCCGTTCACATAAATCACAAAACCATCATCTATTGTATAATTCAATGTGAACACATCAGATGAACTTGGATTTTTTGCAAGTGTGAATGAACGATTAAAGTAATAAGCCAATTTGTTCTTTACACTTACTGTAGTGTTCAAACTGCTCTTGCCATATCCTATTGGAGCCATACCAGATTGCTTGAATGGCGAAGTGGATGTTTTCCACTGAGAGGAAGTGACATCTGTATCAGCATAGTTCCAAACGCTTTCTCTTGGGAAGACGACCGAAGTCTCACCAAAGGCAGAACCATCACTTACCCAACCAGTAAACTTATAGCCAGCAGGAGCAACCGCCCTATACGTTACAGGGGCAAAAAGGGTTCCTGAGAACTTTCCTGTTGGAACTTCGATGTCATTAACAAAAATCTTAGCGCCTTCAACATCTGATGACAATACCACATTCTGCTGAGAAGTTCCACTCAACCTAAAGTACGACTTAAGATGCGATATCATACTTGATTGACGACTTTCCGAGAAACTACTGATAAGAGAATTGGCTGTAGAGTATGGATTGACACCACCCGAAGAGAGGATTGACGCCATCTCATCAACTATGGTCCTCACTCTTTCTGGTGTATAAACCGAACCACCAACAAGACAATATGTATCAATAAACTTCTTTTTGAAAGTCTCGTTCTTCAACAGATTGAGGAAAAGGGTTACAACTTCTATTTCACGAGTGCGACGAGTTCCTTCAATACTTACACCACGAGAGTAGTCATACCCATGAAGTCCATCAAAAGTGTATGTTTTCTTTCCTGCGAACGTGCTAAAAGGTGTATTTGTTGACAAAGAACCATCCATATCAAAAAGAACGAAATGGAACTTGCCATCGTTGACATCACGGAATGCCTTGACATTGTTCTGTGGCCAATCCCAGTTTCCTGTGTACAACTCCACTGCCATATAATTGATGTACTCATCAATATCCAACAAAGTACGAATCTCTTCATAAACGCTTTGAGACTCCGCATATGCAGACAAGTCATATAACTGTTTGAAATATACACCAGTTCCTACCATTTGCACATAGCCAGAATCTGGAGACATCTCAAACTGTTCCACCTCATCAGTATCTATTCCGTAGTTTGCGTAAGCATAATGCTTGTTATTTGGTTCGCGCACATTAAGTACAGCATAGAATGAACCATTAATATAAACACGAGCTGGTTGCCAAGACTGATAGTCAACATAAAGTCCAGAACGAGCAGCTATCTGTTGGATTGCAGCATCCTTTATTCTACAACCTGTATCATTACCACCATTTCTAACTTGAAGTGTCTTGTTGTTCAAGAAAGGCTTTTCACCAAAGAACTGATAATCGAATGTCTTTCTGAAATCATAAACCTTGTTTGCCTTGAGTTTGAAAGAATGAGGATTCCAAGCACGACTCCATCCGCCACAAGTAGAGAAGTCACACTCTTGCGATACCACACACTCATTATCTGTAGTTATATACTCAAAGTTCACAGGACGGTCCCAATCCATGTTCCAATTACAATTATTATATTGTCCATTGCCTGGACGACCGTTTTGTCCTTGCATAAACAATCCATAATCATTTGAACCATCAATGTTAGCCTTGTCTGTAACAATAGATATAATTGGCATAGTCACACCGCTACTCCTAATGAATGTACGAGTCACAACACCAGAAGGAAGGAATCCGTTCTTGAAAAGACGAAAACGATAAACACAGTTGGCAGAAATCGAGAATTCACCTGTTCCAGAAGTTTTTCCGTTTGTAGAAGAAGGAGAAGTACCATCTGTAGTGTACTTGAGAGTACATCCCGAAGGAATATTTACTTTCAATAAAAGGGAACTTGAAAACAACCCCGAATTATGACTTATAACAGGTTCATCCAATTGTTCTGTCGCGAATCCACCATTCAGCGAATTCGACTTTCCTGGTGAAGGAATACCCGTAGTTCCCCATTCGCTTCCGCCATCCTTTAATCTGGCAAAAGAAATACGACCGATAGCTTTTGGATATTCTTGCTGAGCAAAAATATTTGTACCATCAGAAATAATGACAACTCCACCATCACAGTCCAACTTATCATCTATCTGGCGATAACTATACTGAGTCCACACCTCATGATGATCAAAATTAAGAACTGCAAAACCATTAGCTGGCAAAGTTCCATAATTAGAGACAAGCTTGTTCTTCTTCAAGTTATTGACATCATCCGAAACATACAAACCACCAAGAACAACTGGCGAACTTGTAGGATTGTACAATTCCACCCATGAACCAAAGTTAGTAGAAGGATCACGATAGACATCAATATTTGATGCCATTATCTCGTTTATAACAATGTTACTTGATGATGGCTTAGCATTTTGCGCAGAAACATTTACACAACACAAAATGAACACCAAAAACAAATACAATGTCTTTGTCTTATAGATTGGGAAAAGTTTTTTCATATTATTTTATAAATGTATTGTTATTCTTCTGCAAAGTAATAACATTTTAGGCAAAGAACAAAATATAAAACAAACTTTAACTATTTTAGAGTGTTATAAAATGAATTTCAATATGTTTAGTCTCAAAAAGGAAGACATGCAACATAATATCAAATAGCAAACAAATATATGAATACAAAAAAAGAAGTCCGAAGCATTTCTGCTAAGGACTTCTTCCTTAAAAGGAGGCGG
>CALBJW010000121.1 GCA_937893145.1 uncultured Prevotellaceae bacterium
CCAACGATAACGCGAAGTTCACGACCTGCTTGGATAGCATAGGTCTTGGTAACGCCAGGATAGCTCATTGCAATTGCCTCAAGGTCGTTGAGACGCTTGATGTATGCTTCTACGATTTCACGACGTGCACCTGGACGAGCACCTGAGATGGCATCACATACCTGTACGATAGGGGCGAGGAGTGTGTTCATCTCCATCTCGTCGTGGTGAGCACCGATGGCATTGCAGATGTCTGGCTTCTCCTTGAACTTCTCTGCTATCTTGGCTCCATAGAGTGCGTGTGGAATTTCGAGTTCCTCGTCTGGCACCTTACCTATATCGTGAAGGAGACCTGCACGACGTGCCTTCTTAGGGTTGAGACCAAGTTCTGCTGCCATGACTGCACAGAGGTTGGCTGTTTCACGAGCGTGCTGAAGGAGGTTCTGTCCGTATGATGAACGATACTTCATCTTACCTACGATGCGGATGAGTTCTGGGTGGAGACCGTGAATACCCATGTCGATGGCTGTACGCTTACCTGTCTCGATGATTTCTTCTTCAACCTGCTTCTTCACCTTTGCTACCACTTCCTCGATACGAGCTGGGTGGATACGTCCGTCGGATACGAGCTGGTGGAGGGCGAGACGACAGATTTCACGACGAACTGGGTCGAAGGCACTGATTACGATTGCTTCTGGTGTGTCGTCAACAACGATTTCTGTTCCTGTTGCTGCTTCAAGTGCGCGGATGTTACGTCCTTCACGACCGATGACACGTCCCTTGATTTCGTCTGAATCGATATGGAATACACTTACTGAGTTTTCGATAGCTGTTTCTGTAGCCACGCGCTGGATGCTCTGGATGACGATACGCTTTGCCTCCTTGTTGGCAGTCATCTTTGCTTCGTCAACGATTTCGTTGATGTACTGCTGTGCCTGAGTCTTTGCCTCGTCCTTAAGACTTTCTACGAGTGATTCCTTTGCTTCTTCGGCTGAGAGTCCGCTGATGGCTTCGAGTTTCTGGAGTTCCTGTGAACGAAGGTGTTCTACTTCTTCCTGACGATTCTTGAGCTGTTCCTGCTGGCGTTCAAGCTTTGTGGCAAGGTTTTCGTTTTCCTGCTTGCGGTGGTTGAGTTCCTCTGCACGCTGGTTGAGAGTCATTTCGCGCTGCTTGATTTTGTTTTCTGCCTGCTGCATACGCTGGTTGCGCTGGTTGGCTTCTTTCTCAAGCTCTGCCTTCTTGTTGAGGAACTTTTCTTTTACTTCGAGGAGCTTCTTTTCCTTGAGGTTTGCTGCCTCAAGTTCTGCCTCCTTCATCTTCTGGTTGTAAGCTTTCTTGATAACATATTTAAAGAGAGCAAAACCACATCCGAAACCTATGAGGAGTGCTGCGACTCCTACAAGGATGATGATTATTGTTGTATTCATCTTGTATGTTTAATAATTAATAAAAAAGAGTTTACATATAAGATGTGAAGCAACAAGTAGTCCGACAGGGGGTAGGGAGGGATACGTGCGCATGTGCGCGTTCCTATTTTATATTTATTGTATCTAACTCCTTTTCAATGTCAGCCATCATCTCGTTGTATGGGGTAGTGTCCACGCGGTTTGCTGCGCGCACTGCCTCGATACTTGTGTTGAGCATGGCCATTACATAATAATATTTGTCACTTGGCAGGTTAGGGTAGGCATCACGAAGGCGCTGCACTCTGTTCTGGATGAGAGATGCTGCGTCGCGATATAGTTTCTCCTCCTCTGGGTTTGATGCCGAGAGTGGGAGTACCACATCTTCTATCGTTACGCTGATGTTCTGTTTCTTATCTGCCATATATTATTTGGACACAAGATTAGTTACTATCTTATTCTGCACCGTTGTCCTCGCTGGCGCTGAGGATGTTGATGCACTTGTTGACTTCACGTACCAGTTGAGTGACTCTCTGCTTTGTATCCTTGAAGTCGGAGTCGGAGATTTCAATCATTCTGGCAGTGCGTAAATTGCTGTAGTCTTTCTTGCTCTGTGCGAGTTGTGCCTTGAGTTCTTCGATTTCCTTGTCTCGACTTTCAAGTTCTGCATAGAGGTCAGTGTTTTCTGTTTGCAGCAAACGAAAATCGGCGATGAGTCGGCGGACTCTCGCATCAAATTTCTTGAGTTGAATTCTTTCTTCTTCTGTCATTGCTGCAAATACTACTTAACAATTTTTGCAAATTTACGTCTTTTTGCTGTATTTACAAAGTAAAACGGGCAAAAGATGCAATTATTTCTTCATTTTTGCCTCGGCTTTGGCTATTTCTTCGTCTGAAGGATTGCCTTCCTTCTTTGCCAAGACGATGACGTTGTACACAAATTCCTTAATCCATGATTCTGAGAATCCGAGTGTCTGCTGGTAGCGGCGAACGGCGAAGACTGTCTTTGTGACACCATCATCCGACCATGTGTTCTTTGTGAGAACATCGTGAACTGTGCTGTCGATGACCGACTTCACGAGTTTCTTCATGAATGAAGGGGTGCGGAACTTCCACTTGAGGAGGTTGCCCATGAGCATCATGAGGTCCTGAGTGAAGCCCTGGAATGAGTAGAGGTAGCCCTGAACGTCGGTCTGCTTCTTGCAGTTCTTCTTGATGCTGTTGTCTATCTCCTTGAAGAAGTCGTCGCTGATGCCGTAGAGGTCCTTGAGGAGTTTTGCACATGCTTTCTTCTCGCCGAGTCCGAGCTTGTTGTTTACTGTGGCAACCTTCAGCGAACGCTTGAATGCCAACATGTCTGGCAATGCTGCAAGGTTTGAAATGCCGAGGTTAGAAGCGAGAACACTCTGGAAATAGACACGGATGAGTGTCATGAAGTCTTCCATTCCACCCACGTTCTTCTCCTTCTCTTTCTTTTTGAAAATATCTAAAAATGACATTGTGTTATTGGTTTGTTATTTTATAATGTTTGAATATTGTTTTCTTTTTCCTTGTTTGGATTAGTATGCGTTTTCCTCCTTACCCAACATGTTTGTCACGGTTTTCCAGATGATTTTGAGGTCGAGGAGTAAGGTCCAGTTCTCGATGTACTCGATGTCCTTCTTTACACGTCCTTCCATCTGGTCGATGTAGCGTGTCTCGCCTCTAAATCCTGATACCTGTGCAAGTCCGGTGATACCTGGTTTAGCAAGGTGGCGCACCATGAACTTGTTGATGAGTGAGGAATATTCTTCTGTGTGACGGAGCATGTGTGGTCGTGGACCTACGATAGACATATCGCCCAAGAAGACATTGATGAACTGAGGAAGTTCGTCGATATTCGTATGACGCATGAAGTCGCCAAATGGGTACTTGCGTGGATCGTTTTCTGTTGCCTGCATCGTGTCTGCCTGGTCGTTCACCTTCATTGTGCGGAACTTGAAGCAGTTGAACACCTTACCGTCGATACCTGTTCGTTCCTGTATGAAGAAGATTGGTCCTGGCGACTTCAACTTAATCATCAGTCCCACGATGATATATATCCAAGGGAAGATGAGCAGGAGGAAGAGGGAAGAGACGATGAGGTCGAATGCTCGCTTGATGAGCTTGTTCTTTGGTTGTGAGAGTGGTTCCTCACGTCTTGCGATGACTGGTATTCCTTCCACATATTCCATAGTCGCGTTATTACGGAAGATGTCGATGGAAGGAACGTAGTAGAAGCGGACAAGGTGGTTGTCGCAGTATTTACCTAACATAGCCATGCGGTCCTGTTCTTCTCTTGGGAAGTAGCCGTAGATTTCGTTTACCTCAGAATGAGTGGCAAGGTATGAGTAGATGTCGTTGATTTCTCCGAGATAAAGTGAATTGAGGGATTGGTTGTCGTTTTCTCCATCGTAGAACACTCCCATCACGTTGTAGCCATAGTGAGGAATGGACAACACATCGACAAGTTCGGCGATGGATTTCTCTTTACCAATGAGAATCACGTTTGTGGCGTTCTTCTTCTTTCTACGAGTTGACTTGAGTAACTTATTGATGAAGAGTCTTTCGAAAATGGAAAGAATCGTGAACAACCCTACGGTTGCGAATGTGTATGTTCGAGGGAAGTGGGTGTTTGCCTCAATCAGTACGGTGATGATTGACACGAAGAGCAGGAGCAGTACACCTACTCCGAGCACTCTCTGTATGATAGCCTCGATGCGTACGGTGCGGTGGTGGAGAATGGATGGATAGACTCCGTTACATGCAAGAAGGCATGTGTCGTAGAGTGCTATGAGGTTAGGAAGATTGTTGAATCCATTCATCCAGACCGGATTGATAAATATTGCTCCCCAGTATGTAATACAAACAGTGACCGACATCAAAATGAGGTCGGCAATAAGTACTTGTATTATGAGGTTTTTTTCTTTTACCATTAACGATTACGCTTATGACCGTGCAAAGATACATAAAATTTCGTTAACAGCATTTTATTTTTGTAAAAAAAGAACAATTCAGCAGGAAAATTTAGTCGTAGAAGTTCCAGCTAAGACCAAAGTGTATTCCTGTTGGGTTCATTGGATAGTAAGGAGCCCAGAACGCTCTCGATGTTCCTTTGTTTGCGTGATAATACTGAATATAGAAACGCAGACGCTTGAGTTCGAAATTGGCATAGGCACTGATGAGTGGGTGATTACCAATCATCACAACTTTGTCTGGGTTCTGTGTGGTGAACTGTCCGATGATAGGAGAATAGTCTGGTGCCTTGTACTCTGTGAAGTACATCATGTCGGCTCCCACTTCGGTCTTCAATACCTTAGCAATCTTGAATGTGAAGTAAAGGTTGTTGTAGGTAGTGATTTTTGGAAGAGGCAGAACATCAGAGTTTGAAGTGGTCTGGTAGGTCACATTATTGTCAAGATGGAAAGGACCAAATGCGAAGTTCTGGTCGAGTGTTATGGACATGACACTAATGTTACCACTGTGCTGCAATGCCACTACGTTGTTCGTGATGGTGTTGTCCTTCTTGATACCGTTGTTTGCGAAGTAAGCGTAGTTCTTGATGTTCTCAATTCCTGCAGTGATGTATGTCCTTGTCTTTGGGAACGATAGCACGGCTTGCAGTCTCTGTCTCCATTCCTTCTTCGTGTTCTGGTCCCACCAAGCGTAGGTGGAGTGGAAGTGACGATAATAGAACGATGGGTTAAGGTCCTTTATGTAGGCATTAGCTGCTATCTGTAGTGTGTCCTTGAGGAACGGAATGTTGATTTCTCCATGTCCACTCAACGACATCTGACCTTTGTTCTCTCCAAGAAAGACGAACTCTGCGTCCACATTGTAGTGGATAAGTTTACCCATAGTACGAATCATCTGTCCACCAACAATTACATCATACTCATGGTATCTGAGTCTGTTTCTTCCTGTCATGACAGGATTGACACCCTGTTGGAGTGTGTCGGGAAGATGGTATGTACGGTCCTCGTAGCCGATGTATGCGTTCAGTCCGAATGCTGCCCACTTCTGAAAACCTTCACAGAACGACACACCGACATTGTTTCTTACGGCAAAATTACTTGTGTAGTCGTTGATGGTGTCGTTGTTCATGTATGTGTGTGAGTAGTAGTTTGTTGGGTGCATATAGGAACGATAGTTGCGAGTGAGGTCGTTCAACTTGAATGTGTGGAAGAACTTCATCACTGGAACAAACACCATAGTGCGGTTGGTGGAGTCACCCTCCATTCGCTCAAAACCGATGTTGTAGTGGTGGTTGAGGTATGCGATGTTATGTTCCTGACGGTTCCAGGTGCTGTTGAGGTTGGTAGGAATGTCGCTCGAAGTAAATCTCATACCCATGTTCTCAGGGTGAGTGATATAGTTCTCGTCTGTAATACCACCATTCTCAGCCATCTTCATGAAGTTGTGCTGATAGTAGAAGTGTACGCCGTAATGGTCGGACTTGTAACTTCCCCAAGCGGACGCATTCATGAAACTGGTGTTCTGACTGTTGTAGAAACCCTGACCGTAGAGGTAAGAATAGCTTGCACCGATATTTGCCTTCTTACCTATATTTTGTGTGTAGATAACCTTCAGATTGTCGTAACCCGTAGTCTTCGAACCACAGAAGTTGTACGACACATTCATGTAAGGCGACTTTGTGTTGTAGTGACGGAATCGTTCTGTCGTCACAAAGAACTGGTCGAATGGATCGAGGAAGATGAAGTTTTGAGAAGGTTCTCGTTCCATGAATATGCGGTTGAGACGAGGAGAACCGAGGTTACCCAAAGTATTGTAATGTCCTCTCAATCCTTCAGTCAACGAGTTGTTCTGATAGGCATGATGAAGAGTGTCGACAGTTGTTGGCTTCATATTACCAAAAATGTCGTCAAGGACCCAAGCGCGCACATCGTTTGGAACTATCTTGTCATGGTTCTTTTCTCCGAGTGTGTCGGTTGTGTTCATCAGACTTCCGTCGGAGTTTGATTCCAATTCTCCGACAATACGCTGAGCCTTACCTTCGGTGAAAATAGTAAATGATAAGAGTAAGAGTATTAAATACTTATATTTCAAAACTTAAACTGGTAGGTTAGAACATAAAACGTAGGATGAACTCCATGATTTTAAGAGCCATAGAACCAAATCCTACACCGAAAAACAGAGCTTTGTTTTCTGGGAAAGCAAAGTAGATAACGACTGCAGCCACGAATCCTATCATGAACACAGCATTAAGAATCTGTCGTGCTTTGAGTATGTTGTTGCTCTTGTTCGAAGGTCTGTGCCACTTGCTCTGCTTCTTACTGCTGGCTACAGCCTCCTGTATTATCTTGTCAATTTCGTCCTGTTGCATATTACTTTACAGCTTCTGTGATTTCCTTGATGAGTTCGTTCTTGAGGTCAACAGTCTTCACACGGAACTTACCACTGATACGACGGAGCTCACCTTTATTATTTATAGCTTCTGCATCAGTAATCCACTCTTCTGCCTTCACACGTTCTGGACGCTCAGAACCACCTGCATAGATGTAAGTGATGTCGTGCATCTTGAAGTTTACCGCTCCATCCTTCACGTCGATGTTGAGGAGATAGTAAACGTATGTGTAGTCCTTTGCAAGAGCTTTATTGCTGAAAATCATCTCCTCTGCACCACGACACACGATAGCACCTTCCGCCTTCTCAGCCTTAGTCATTCGAGCATCTTCTGTGTTGTTGTAGAAGTTAGCATCAGTCCATTCTCCACGTCCCTGACTTGGAGTGTAACGAAGGTTTGCCCATGAAGAAACGAGAGAGAACAGTTCTGCCTTGCTCTTGCCTGGAGCAGAAATGGTAGTTTCATAAACCACTTTGCCACCAACTTCAGGTACAGCACCCTGCATGTAGGCAGTTATGTCCTGCTGCATTTTTATCTTCTTCTTTGAGAAAAGTCCGCTACTCTGTGCATTAATAAAAATAGGCATTGAAATAGCCAAAAGTGCAATTATAATCTTCTTCATAACATTTTATTTTAATAAATTTTCTGCAAATATAGTGCAAATAAAAGAATTTATAACTATTTTTGTGCACGAAATACTATAATTGTAACAAAAAATAACATGAAAGCCAAACTTTTTATATTTGTTAGTATGCTTGCATCTACTCTTTGGGCTCAAGAAGAGGTGTCGTCGTTTACCGAAGGTGTAATCAACAACATCTTTGTTCCTGAACAACAGATGAAGTCCGACCTCCTCCAGATGCTTGCCAATTTCTCGACATACATGGTCAATGACTTCCAGGAATGTGTTGCCCCAAACAGTGTAAACGAGATGTGTGGTGCGTTCAAGGGTGAGAATACAATGGCGAATGATGAACGAGGTGTGCGTCCAAATGCAGACCTCTCCATGATATGTGCGTTCCTTGTTAAATATGGCAAACCTGCAGATGTCAAGTTGCCTTCGGGTGTGACATGGGACAAGATGGAGGATATGGCGATGAAGTCGCTTGTCTTTGCATATTCAACCCACAAGGCAAACAAACTCAAGGTATGTTCGGGAAATAATTATTGGGGCTCAACATCTACAAATGATGTGTCGTGGGAGTCCTCACTTTGGGCTATGTCTGTTGCCTATTCTGCTTATTTCCAATGGGATAAACTCTCGGAAGCTCAGCGTGGCTATATCTACAAACTCCTGAAGGCAGAATGTAACTACGAACTCTATCGTTCTATTCCTACTGGATATGTTGGCGACACAAAAGCTGAGGAGAATGGTTGGGAGGCAGATGTTCTTGCCGTTACTCTCGGTCTCTTTCCAAATGATCCACTTGCTCCAGAGTGGTTCGACCGTCTTCGTGCATTTGCCATTAACTCTTATTCTCACAAGAGTGATGCTGACAACAAGAAACCTATTGACCCTGAGTATGATAATAAGTCGGTGGCTGATTACTACAAGGGACAGAACCTCTATGATGACTATTCTCTTCAGAACCATAACCTCTTCCACACAAGTTACCAGAATGTTGTGATGCAGGAACTTGGTGAGGCGGCACTTGCTCTCAAGATGTTCCAACAGGGACTCTATGGCGAAGAGAAGTGGAAGACAAATGCACTCATGCATAACAACCAGGAGGTTCAGGACTCAATCCTCAACTGGCTTGCACTTGCTGATGGTGAACTCGCTATGCCAAATGGCAACGACTGGTCTCTCTTCCTCTACGACCAGATAACGAGTTACACAACACAGGCTTGTTTCCAGAAGGACCCTAATGCTCTCATGCTCGAAAATCTTGCGTACAAATATATTCAGGCTCGCCAAAAGACTACAAACGACGGTTCGTGGCTTCTTCGTGCAGATGTGGGTGCTCGCCGAATGGGTGTTGAAGCTCACCGAGTTATGATGACATACCTCATGCATGATGTGCTATCTACTGCAGATGTCACTCCAACTGTGTGGGATGACTTCAACAAGAAGTATTCGGAAGCAAAGATGATTCCTTGTCAGAACATTGTTCGTGCTGCTACAGACGACCGCTTCACTTGTTTTTCTTGGAGCAACGGACTCAGGAGTTACACAGGATATTTCGCTGCAAATTCTGTTGATAAGAACAAGATTGTAGTGCCTTATCGTGCAAACAATACAGGTAACATCACGGGTTGGTACGAAGTGAGTGGTAAGAAGACGAATGCCACTCCGGTCGTTTCTGGCGTTTATCAACTTAAAGGCAATGGATATGCTATGAATGGTGAACTCAATGTTAACGATGCCACTCTTAACAATCGATTTGTCATCTACTCAACTCCTTCAAATGCAATTATCTACCTTGACTACATTACAGCAAGGGCAGATGCTAACATTACAGCAGAGAAGGGTGGTCTCCTTGCCATTTCTACAGATGAACTTACAAAACTCTCGCGTACATTATATTATAATAATGGCGAAGGCATCTCACATCAGCAATTGAGTGGCACTACTTTCACAACCTTCAATAGCGAATGGATAAACCTCGACAACGAACTCGGTGTGGTATCGGCTGGTAATGGTAAGAAGTTTGCGTTTGGTGATAGAGGAGCAAACAACTCAATCTATACAAGCAAACTCTACCCTATGTACAGCAATGTGTCACGTTCCGTTAAGAGTGGGGAAGTGGTTGATGCTCGTAACCTCGTGTATTACAGCAATGTGAATGCGGAAAAGACAAATGAGTATGCTTCTCATCTCATTCCTCTCAAGTCGATGCTCCCAACTGGTTGGAATGGTATTATCGCTCCAGACAAGAACACATATTACCTCCTTATCTCAAACTTTAAGGGTGAAGAAAAGGCAGAACTCAAAGGCTTGACTGTCAACGACTGCGCTCCTGTGTTCTATGAACCAACAACAATCGCTGGCAGCAAATCGTCTGTGACATTAAGCATCAAGCAGAACAGCAGTTTGGCTATGCCAGTCAATGTTCGTGTTGCTGGCAATAATATCGTTGCTCAACTCGTTGACGATGAGTCTTGTTATGTTGCTTCTTCCGAAAATGGCGATATTGACATTTACATAGGTGAGGGCAGTTTGATTAACAAATCAGTGAAGAAAGGAAAGGTTTATAAGTGTTATCTTAAAGGCAGTAAGGTACGCGTTAAGAAGGTGTCTAAACCATCAGACTTTGCACTTTGATGCTATTTCCCGACCATGTATTTATATGGTCAACGGAAAGAAAGTAAGTGTGAAATAAACTTTTTTGCACTGAAATAACAATTATTTAATGAATATTCACTAACTTTGCATCGATTATGGCTTATTGTGGCTGTAATCGATGTTTAATTTTGCAAAATATAAACTCAAACCTGTCTGCCAGTTACCTTCACTAAGTAGGCGTGCTACCTGCAAAAAATGGTAAATGGTACATGGTTAAACGGTAAATATACTTATGAATATATCTTATAAATGGCTTAAGGAATATGTCGATTTCGACATGGATGCTGTTGAGGTAGGAAAGGCTCTCACAAGCATCGGCCTTGAAGTTGAAGCAGTAGAAGAAGTTCAGTCTATCAAGGGTGGACTTGAAGGTCTCGTTGTGGGTGAAGTGCTCACATGCGAACCACACCCAAACTCAGACCACATGCACGTTACAACAGTTGATGAAGGTAACGGTGTTATCCAGCAGATTGTATGTGGTGCTCCAAACGTAGCAGCAGGTCAGAAGGTTATCGTTGCACAGCTCGGTTGTAAGCTTTATGATGGTGACGAATGTTTCACTATCAAGAAGTCAAAGCTTCGTGGCATTGAGAGCAACGGTATGATTTGTGCTGAGGATGAAATCGGTATCGGTTCATCGCACGACGGTATCATCGTACTTCCACAGGATGCTGTTGTTGGTACTCCTGCTGCTAAGTATTATGGTATTGAGAGTGACTGGGTAATCGAGGTTGACATCACACCAAACCACTCGGATGCTTGTAGCCATTGGGGTGTAGCTCGTGATTTCTATGCTTATCTCAAGCAGCATGGTTATGAGACAGACCTCCATCGTCCATCTGTTGACAACTTCACTGTTCAGTCTAACGACCTTCCTTTTGCTGTTGAAGTAGAATCAACTGAGGCTTGTCCACGTTATTGTGCAGTATCTGTAAAGAACTGTGAGGTGAAGGAATCACCAAAGTGGTTGAAGGACAAGCTCACAACAATAGGTCTTCGTCCAATCAACAACATCGTTGATATCACTAACTACATCATGATGGCTTACGGTCAGCCACTCCACTGCTTTGATGCCGATATGGTAAAGGGTGGTAAGGTTGTCGTAAAGGCAATGCCTGAAGGCACTCCATTCATCACTCTCGACGGTGAGGAACACAAGCTTTCTGACCGCGACCTCGCTACATGCAATGCTGAG
>CALBJW010000122.1 GCA_937893145.1 uncultured Prevotellaceae bacterium
TGACTACGCTCACCAGTTCGACGTAACTGTAGAGGCTGAACTTGGTGTTCTCGCTGGTGTTGAGGACGAAGTTTCTGCTGCTGAATCAACTTACACTAAGCCAGAAGAAGTTATCGACTTCGCTACTCGCACAGGTTGTGACTCACTCGCTATCTCTATCGGTACTTCTCACGGTGCTCACAAGTTCACTCCAGCACAGTGTACTCTCGTAAACGGTGTTCTTGTTCCACCACCACTCGCATTCGACGTTCTCGCTGAAATCGAGCAGAAGCTCCCGGGTTTCCCAATCGTTCTTCACGGTTCTTCTTCAGTTCCACAGGAAGAAGTTGAGACTATCAACAAGTTCGGTGGTAAGCTCGAAGCAGCTATCGGTATTCCAGAAGAGCAGCTCCGCAAGGCATCTGCTTCTGCAGTATGTAAGATCAACATCGACTCTGACTCACGTCTCGCAATGACTGCTGCTATCCGTCAGTACATGGCTGAGAACCCATCACACTTCGACCCACGTCAGTATCTCAAGCCAGCTCGTGAGAACATGAAGAAGATGTACATCCACAAGATCGTTAACGTTCTTGGTTCTGATGGCAAGCTCGCTTGCGCTCAGTAATCTTCATAGAGCAAAAGACAATAAGAAAAGGAGGAAGGCTTTCGAGCTTTCCTCCTTATTTTTTGTAGGTCTTACGTTTTTGCAAGTAGGTTTTGTGCCTACTTGCTATGTTATATCCGATTACTTCACAAATACCTTCTTTCCATTTATGATGTAAAGTCCTCTGCCTGTAGCGGCATTAACCTTTGCACCAAGAATAGTATAGATACCTGTTGACTGAGAATCTACAACCTGCAATTCCTCAATGGCATCTGGTTCTTCCTTTTCAATGCCTCTTGTGAATGTAAGGTTGAAGGCATCAGCCTTGTACCATCTGCCTGCCTTGACACCAATGAGAAGAGAACCTGTAGTATCACCATCATCTTCAGTGACAAGGATATCATTTATCTCTGCCTTTGACAAATAGAGGTTTCCGAAAGGATGGCCAGGAATAGTAACGGTACTATCGCCAGCAAAAAGAGTGACTGTAGAATGGTCATCTGTTCCAAGCATTGCTGTAAGACGGTAGTAACCAGGCTTGAGTCCCTTGACAAGCTGTTCGATGCCAACCGATGCTGAGTCAGCACTCGCAATAAGACTACAGAACACATACTTTCCATCAAGACCAACAGCACGGTTGTTGGTTGCATTCTTTCCATCGCGCACATTACCAGTTACTGTCACACCTTCCATCTTTCCTACAGTCCAACCCTTTGTTGTCATGTCCTCGAATGAAGGATTAATGATGTTGCCAGTGAAGTCAATATCTGTATTGCCTGAATCAATAATGCTCTTCATATACTCATCACCGTCAGTAAGAAGTTGTGCAGCATAAGTCTTAATCTTTAAAGAACCTGTGAGTGTAGTCTCAGCACGGTTCGAGAATTCCTTCTCTGCCTCTTGTATCTTTGAAAGATACGATTCGTAGTCTTCGGTTGTTACCATATACTTATACTTGCCGAGTATATCGTACGCAGCCTGAATGCTCTGAGCAAGGACGAGATATGCAGGGTCAAGAGTTGTTGAGGAATAAGCACGGAAACCATTCTTGTTGAGAGGATCACAGAAGTAACCACTCATTGCAGGCACCTCACTACCCTCTTCAACTGGCACGAAGTATTGTGGATCGTCTGTACCTACAAGCATTGCTAATGCTGGTGTGGTAGTAGTGGTATATGTACCAACAAACGCAGGGTCTGTATTCTGCTGTGGCTGAGCAAGAACAAGTGTATTTTCTCCATAGATAGTAAGTTTACGAGAAGAGGTTGCCATAACCAAGTATGACTTACCAGCTTCAAGAGTCTTGACATCAACAGTCTTGTTTGTAATGCCCGAAAGGGTATGTGATGTAACGTCGCGTGCAATAATACCATCTGGAACCTGAGCATTGAAAGGAACTGTGAGCAAAGACCACATAGCTGGTACTGTACTGATTACCATCTCTGCCTTCTCTGCAACAAAGTCTGCACGAGGAGCGAAGTTGTATCCAGCCTCAAGTTTGAGGTAGGCACACTTTCCATCCTTCACAACATTTATGCCTTCTGCCTTTGAGTCGGCAGGAACATAGATGAGAGCATTTGGATTGATGCTCTGACTCACGTTCTTAATGTCCGTACACTGAGTGAGGTCATATACTGTTGCTGTATTGTACTGACGCTTGTTTGCAAAGTTAGCAGTGTTGAAAAGAGTATTATCAAAGTGTCCCTTTATTGTAAGTTCTCCATTTTCATAACCTACAATTTCCATGTCGGATTCATTAAGAACGAAATACACTTCGTTAACAACACCATCATCGAATGTGATATCATCTGTTGTGCCATGAAGAGGACTTTCAAGAATACCTTTATAATACTTACCCACCTCGAAAGGACAAGTAGATGTATTACTCACAGCGAAAGAACACTGAGCATCATCCTCTGCACCAATAGTAAGTTTCGCAGCCTTGTATCCCACTTCTGTCCATTCATCTGTTTCGTCGTTGAGCTGATAGAAGTTCATTCGGTGGTTACCCTCAAATCCAACGTGCGATGCATTATTGAAACTTGTAATGACAGAAGTCTTGTCGTTGTGAACGACATTATATGTTATGCCCTTATGTTCTTCTGTTACAGACGAAGCATCCACCTTGAGTTGAGTGACATGCAAATCAGTCTGATTGACAACAGGTTCTGTTTGTGCCTGAGCAAGTACATTGAGGTTTTCATCTGTCACAAAGAAGTACCAAGTCCTTGTACTTGTTGGTTTTGCAGAAAGCGTAATTGTTGCAGAACCACCAACAGGGATTACTACATCTGTATTTTCTGATTTAGGATTGTTAGATGCTGCAGGTTTTGCTCCTGAAGTATTTGCATAAAGATAGAAACCTGAGAGTGGAAGAGTTGAATTGTTAGTAATCTTCACATTGATTTCGTTGGTTACATCCGAGTAGAGTTTTGATGGCATGATAATGCTTGCATCCACGTTCCACTTCTTTGGAAAAGCACCCACGAGACATGACTGGCTATCATAGAAACCATTCATACCTGTAGTCTGGTCGGTTGTATAATATCCATCATAGCCATTGCCTGCACCCCAACCGAAGTTGAAGTACATCTTATCTGTGCTTGCCTGATAACCATGAACGAATACAGCATGACCACCATTGGAAGGATGTACACCTGTGTACATTACCGGTCTGCCCTTAATAAGTTCGTTGTAGATAAGTTGTGTCCAAGCCTCTTGAGTATATGAATTACGATACTTCACCGAACCACCATTCATTCCGAAAAACTGAGAGAAAGTAGCAGGTATCTTTTCGATATTACCAGATGTGGCTGTACCATCACCATCGGCGTATGTAAGCCATGTGGCTGTACCAACGGAATAAACAAACTCAGCAACTGCCTGTTTGAATTCCTTTGGTTCATTTCCATATTGGTCAAGCATAAGGTCCCACTTCACAGGGTGTCCTTTTGGAAAACTAATGCTTGGATGAGCATTACCGTAGTTGTATGTTGGCGTTGTACTCTGGAGTGTTGAAGGAAGGTCTTTCCTCCAATAATAAAGAATCTGACTTGCAGCTGTTGCAACACAACCACTCGTAGCACGAGCACCATTATCCACACGAACAGGACAGATGTCGTTGTAAGGTGAAGACTGATGCCAATGTGAAGTAACGAAAGGAGGAATATTCACACGATTGTTTGGAGCAAGTCTGCGTGCCTTGCGAGCTCTTGCCTCTGTGATGTTTGTTCCATCAGCTTGTGCGTTCTCAATAGCCATCTGCCAATAGTCGAGCATATCCTGAAGTGCTGGTGGAAGGTCGTCTGGATTGAAGTCACCACTATCTGTGTAGCCAAGCACTTCTGGAAGACAATCATCACCTGCCACGATAACAAAACCCATGCCTTCACCACGACTTATAATATAATAAGGTGAATTTTGGGTAGTGAGTCGGCGAGCCTTAGCCTGTGTTCTGAGTGTCATCTTGTGTCCAGGAACAATATATTCCTGAGCAATCTGCATTGCCTTGGCGAAATCAATAGGGTCAGCAAACGAACTGACTGCAGCCAATGCAAACAAAATAGAAGTTAGAATTCGTTTCATAATAGATTAGGTTTAGATTTATGTTTCAGTAAAAAAAGTGAAGAGTGAATCATTCCTGACCATTCACCCTTCACCTTATATTATTTATTCATCATCAATCGTCATCAAGTTTGAGAACTGCAAGGAATGCCTTCTGTGGCACCTGCACATTACCAATCTGCTTCATACGCTTCTTACCTCGTTTCTGTTTTTCGAGGAGCTTGCGCTTACGACTCACGTCACCACCGTAACACTTTGCAAGCACATCCTTGCGCACCTGCTTAACTGTCTCGCGGGCAACAATCTTTCCACCAATCGCAGCCTGAATAGCTATGTCAAACTGCTGTCGTGGAAGGAGGTCCTTCAAGCGTTCACACATACGGCGTCCGAGTGTGACAGCGTTGTCAACGTGTGTGAGTGTTGAGAGTGCATCAACCGGTTCACCGTTGAGGAGGATATCGAGCTTAACAAGTTTAGATGGTCGGAAACCTGCCTGCTGATAATCGAACGAAGCATAACCACGAGAAATGCTCTTGAGTTTATCGTAGAAGTCGATGACAATCTCACCAAGTGGCATGAGGAACTCAATCTCAACACGATTACCAGCGATGAAGTCCTGCTTCACGAGTTCACCACGTTTACCAAGACAGAGTGTCATGATAGGGCCGATATAAGTGGCTGTTGTGATGATAGTTGCACGAATATATGGTTCTTCCACATGGTCAATGAGTGTTGGATCTGGCATTCCCGAAGGGTTGTGAACCTCTTCACACTCGCCCTGCTTATCGTAAATCATGTACGATACGTTAGGTACGGTAGTGATGACATCCATGTTGAACTCACGGTCAAGTCGTTCCTGAACAATCTCCATGTGGAGGAGACCAAGGAATCCACATCGGAAACCGAATCCGAGTGCTGCAGACGACTCGTGCATGAATGTGAGCGAAGCATCGTTGAGCTGAAGTTTCTCAAGTGATGTGCGGAGGTTTTCGTAGTCTTCTGTCTCGATAGGATAGATACCTGCGAAGACCATTGGCTTCACTTCCTGGAAACCTTCAATGGCACTTGTGCTGGCATTAGCAACAGTTGTGATTGTATCGCCCACCTTTACCTCAACTGCATTCTTGATACCAGTCACGATGTAGCCTACATCACCTGTGCGAAGTTCCTTCTTTGGTACCATGTCCATCTTCAGCACACCAATTTCTTCTGCAAGGTACTCTTTCTTGGTGTTGATGAATCGAACCTTTTCACCTGGTCGCATCACACCGTTTACAATCTTGAAGTAAGCGATGATACCACGATATGAGTTGAACACAGAGTCGAAGATAAGTGCCTGAAGTGGTGCTTCCTCCTCACCTACTGGGTGTGGAATGCGCTCAACTACAGAACGAAGGATATCCTCAACACCTTCACCAGTCTTACCACTGGCATAGATGATGTCCTCGTAGTCGCAACCAATGAGGTCAACAATTTCGTCTGCCACCTCTTCTGGCATTGCGTTTGGCATGTCAATCTTGTTGACAACAGGGATAATCTCAAGATTATGGTCTATTGCCATGTAGAGGTTTGAGATAGTCTGTGCCTGTACACCTTGTGTTGCATCGACGATAAGCAATGCACCTTCACAAGCAGCAATAGAACGGCTCACCTCATACGAGAAGTCAACGTGTCCCGGAGTATCGATAAGGTTGAGAACAAAATTCTGATTCTTGAACTCATCCTTCTCACCATCATACTTGTAGTCCATCTGAATGGCGTGACTCTTGATGGTGATGCCTCGTTCCTGCTCAAGGTCCATATCATCGAGCATCTGTCCCTGAGTAATCTTTATCGTATTTGTCTTCTCAAGCAAACGGTCGGCAATGGTCGATTTACCATGGTCGATATGTGCTATGATACAAAAGTTTCTTATATTCTTCATCTATAGGTATAATTTTTTGCAAAGATACAAAAAAGGATTGACACAACAAAAAGTAGAACACGCAAAAAATAGGTTTGCACAAAACATACGGAAGAATGAGATTAAACATACGGAAGAATGAGGTCAAACTTGCGGTGGTTTGAGGATGTCCGTGCTTACGGACAATCCCATCCGTGCATAACATAACAAAAAGACATAAAAAAGAAATGCACCACTCAAGAAGAAATGAGCGGTGCATCTTATTTGGTAATTCGGCAACGAATTACTTGAGAGCATACTTGTAAGGATCCTTCTCGTCACCTGTTTCAGTAACGTTGAGCTTGTCCTCACGAAGAAGCCAGCCGAGACCGAGGAGGAAATCCTTCTCTGTGAGCTTTGTTGCCTTCTTGATTGCCTTGAAAGTGAGACCTTCTGTCTCTGCAATTGCAGTGTAGATTGTACCTGCAATGTTACCTGCTTTTTCCTGTAACATAATCTACTTTACCTTTTTAAAATTAATATAATAACTATTTTCTTGTTAAATTCCCTACTAATTAGAGATTGTCCTTAAAAACGATGCAAAGTTAAATATTATTTGCAAACTGACCAAAATTTCGGACAAAAAATGCTGTGTGCGCACACAAAAAGTTAAATTTTCTTTATTTTTAGCCACAAAATAGCCTTACCAGATTGCATATTGAACAAAAGTAGTTAATAAAACAAAAAAGTGAAAAGTCACCGAAGTGACCTTTCACTTTATATTATTTACATGAGTAAATGATTACTTTGTTGTAATCTCGCGGAGTGCCTGGGCAAGCTGATCAGGACAAGAAGTGTTCTTCATTCCGCAACGAATGCCTGAGAGACGAGAGATAACATCCTCAGCCTTCTGACCACGAACGAGGGATGCAATTCCCATTGTGTTGCCCATGCAACCACCAATGAACTGCACTTCGTTGATTACTCCTGTCTGCTCATCTACATCGAGAGCGATAGCCTTGGCGCATGTGCCGTGAGTTTCAAAAATCTTCTTCATGAATAATGGAGTTAGATTACATTTACTTCATGTTAGTGTAAACATTCTGAACATCGTCGAACTCCTCAAGACGCTCAACCATCTTGTCGATAGTTTCACGCTGTTCGTCTGTAACGTCCTTGAGGTCGTTTGGAACGTAAGTGAACTCAGCGTTTGTGATTTCGTACTTGTTGTCCTCGAGGTACTTCTGAATCTGAGCGAATGACTTAGGATCACCGTAGATAGTGATTGTAGTCTCGTCCTTCTCCTCGTCGTACTCCTCATCGAACTCATCGTTTACACCGTACTCGATAGCTTCAAGGATGAAGTCATCCATGTCGAGGTCAGCTGGCTTCTTGAATGTGAATGTTGAGAAATGGTCGAAAAGGAACGAAAGGGAACCTGTTGTACCCATGTTACCATTGAACTTGTTGAATACTGAACGAACGTCAGCAACTGTACGAGTTGTATTGTCAGTAAGTGTATCAACGAATACAGCAACACCGTGAGGTCCATATCCTTCGTAAGTAACTGACTTCCATGCTGACTTATCCTTACCGATAGCATTCTTGATAGCACGGTCGATGTTATCCTTTGGCATGTTCTCATGACGACATGTTGCGATGACTGCACGAAGATGTGCGTTGTTGTCTGGGTCTGGACCACCTTCAGCTACTGCAATGGCAATCTGCTTGCCAAGGCGAGTGAAAGTCTTTGCCATGTTACCCCATCTTTTAAGTTTTCTTGCTTTACGGAATTCAAATGCGCGTCCCATAATTTTATTTATTTTTTGTTATTATTATTATTTTAATATCAGAGGCTCAAACAAGAATGTTTGAGAACGGGGGAAGGATTATTTTCCACGAACTGTTGCACCAGTCTGCTTGACGATGTTCTGTTCAATCTTGTTCATTACGGCTTCGATAGCCTTGTCGTTGAGAGTCTTCTCTTCCGACTGGAGAGTGAAGTTGACAGCGTATGACTTCTTGCCAGCTTCGAGGTTCTTGCCTTCGTAAACATCGAAGAGACGAACATCCTTGAGGAGCTTCTTCTCAGCACTGTATGCAGCAGCCTCAATCTGAGCGAACTCAGTCTGCTTGTCAACGAGAAGAGCAAGGTCACGAGATACTGCTGGGAACTTAGGAATGTCGTAGTAGCTTACAGTAACCTTCTTCACGAGCTTCATGAGGTTTGTCCAGTTGATGTCTGCATAATATACAGGAGCATCAATGTCAAGCTTCTTAGTCTGCTTCTTTGTTACGATACCGAACTGAGCGATGAGTTTGCCACCACGCTGAGTAATTGTTGTTGACTTAGCGAAGATGTCGTTCTTCTCCTCACCAAACACAAGTGCACCGAATGGAACACCAAGACGACGGAGGATATTGAGAACATAAGCCTTAATCTCATATACAGAGCTCTCTTCATCAGCATGTGCCCAGTTGCCTTCAACACGCTTACCAGTCTGGAAGAGTGCAAGGTGGTAATCCTCTGAATAAGCAGCGAGAATCTTCTTTGAAGACTCAGCATTTGCCTTGAGAGTCTCACCGTTCTCATCTACCTTAGGCTGATTCTTCTCAGGAGAGAAGTAGTAGCAGTTACCATACTCGAAGAGGCGGAGGTTAGGCATACGACGGTTTACGTTGTGAGCAATGCTCTCAAGACCACCGTAGAGGAGAGTCTGGCGAAGTACACCAAGGTCCTGTGAGAGTGGGTTGAGAAGCTTTACAGAATTCTCAGCCTTGAATGTCTCACCATCTTCATAGTAAGAAACCTTTGTGAGAGAGTTGTTGAGAATTTCGTTGAAACCACAACCAACAAGCTGTTCTGCTATGAGGTTCTGGAGCTTGTTGCTCTTGTCGAGTTCGCCCTTAGTTGTGAGTGAAGACTTGAGCTGAGTTGGGATTTCGATATTGTTGTATCCATAGATGCGGAGGATTTCCTCAACTACATCGCATGGACGCTTAACATCAACACGGAAGGCAGGAGCCTGAAGCTTCATCTGAGTGTCATCAGCAGAAAGAATCTGGAAACCGAGACTCTCAAGAATGCTGTGCTGAGTAGCAACAGGGAGTTCCTTACCGATAAGGTCTGATACATACTTGTACTCAACATCGATGATTGCATCCTGTGGGAGTGTATCCGACTTCACATCAACAATCTCCATTGACACCTCACCACCAGCGAGTTCCTGAGCAAGGAGAGCTGCCTGCTTGAGTGCATAAATCTGTCCTGCAGGGTCGATACCACGCTCGAAACGGAAACTTGCATCAGTCTGAAGACCATGACGACGAGCAGACTTGCGAATCCATGTTGGGTTGAAGTATGCAGACTCAAAGAGTACGTTCTTAGTTGTTTCGTAAGTACCACTACCCTTTCCTCCGAATACACCTGCTATACACATTGGTTCCTCAGCATTGCAGATAGCGAGGTCGCGGTCAGAAAGCTTGTGCTCCTCGCCGTCGAGAGTGACGAAAGGAGTGCCTTCCGGCATTGTCTTCACGATGATCTCATGGCCGTCAACCATGTCTGCGTCGAAGCAGTGGAGAGGCTGACCGTAAGCCATCATGATATAGTTTGTGATGTCAACGATGTTGTTGATAGGACGAAGACCGATGACATTCAAGCGGTTCTTCAACCATTCTGGCGATTCCTTGACCTCACAATCGGTAAGGCTGACACAAGCATAGCGCTTGCAGGCCTCTGTGTTCTCGATTGTTACCTTCACAGGAAGGTCGTTGTTGTCAACTTTGAAATCGTCGCAAGAAGGGCGATGGAGCTTTGTCTCATAGCCGTTCTGCACGAGCCAAGCGTAGAGGTCGCGAGCAACACCCCAGTGAGAGATGGCGTCAGCGCGGTTTGCCGTGATGTCAACCTCGATGATGTAGTCGCTCTCAAGGTTGTAATACTCAGCAGCAGGAGTGCCGACAACAGCGTCTTCAGGGAGAACGATGATTCCGTCGTGGCTTGTGCCAACGCCGATTTCATCCTCAGCGCAAATCATACCGCAGCTCTCCACGCCACGAAGCTTTGACTTCTTGATGGTGAACTCCTTGTCGCCATCGTATAGCTTGCAGCCAAGAGCGGCAACGATAACCTTCTGACCAGCAGCCACATTAGGAGCTCCGCAGACAATCTGCTGTGGTTCGCCCTGGCCGAGGTCAACTGTAGTGATGTGCATGTGGTCTGAGTTTGGATGAGCCTCGCAGGTGAGAACCTGACCGACATAGAGTCCTTTCAGACCGCCTTTTATAGTCTGGACTTCTTCAACGCCGCCCACTTCAAGACCGCCTGATGTGAGGGCTGCTGCCACCTCATCTGGAGAGAGAGTGAAGTCAACGTAGTCTTTAAGCCATTTGTAGGAAATGTTCATATATTTATTTTACGGTTTTTGCGGTTATACGATAAATCGATGATTCAAGAAATCGAAGATTCGAAGATTGAGTTTGCGGATTATTCGCCGATAGTACAGATGGAAACACGGTTCCAGTCGTTCTCTTCAAACATGTTGCCGATGCCCTGACCTTCTGCCTTGATACGGCTTGAAGGCACGCCATACTTGCTTAC
>CALBJW010000123.1 GCA_937893145.1 uncultured Prevotellaceae bacterium
CTGCTACTACATCATAAAGAACAAGATTGCTCTCGGCACTCTCAACCCTTCTGACTTCCTCGTTAAGACTATCGTTACTACAGAGGTTATCGCTGAGATTGCCAAGAAGAATAATGTGGAATGCCGCGACTGCTTCACAGGCTTCAAGTGGATTGCTCGTGAAATTGCCATCTCTGAAGGCAAGCAGAAGTATATCGGTGGTGGTGAGGAGTCATTCGGTTACCTCCCATACGATAAGGTTCGTGACAAGGACGCTCCAGCATCTATCTGTCTCATCTGTGAAATCGCTGCATGGGCTAAGGAGCAGGGCATGACACTCTACGACCTCCTCATGAAGATTTACCTCGACTACGGCTACTCATACAACACAACTATCAATGTTGTTAAGCCAGGTAAGACTGGTGCCGATGAAATCAAGAAGATGATGGAAGACTTCCGCGCTTGTCCTCCTAAGTCGCTTGGTGGCTCTCCAGTTGTCCTCGTTAAGGACTACAAGACACTCAAGGCTACAGCAGCAGACGGCACAGTTACAGACATCGACATGCCAGCTACAAGCAATGTACTCCAGTGGTTCACTGAGGATGGCACTAAGATTTCCGTTCGTCCTTCAGGTACAGAGCCAAAGATTAAGTTCTACACTGAGGTTAAGGGCGAGATGGGTTGCGCTAACTGCTACGCATCTGCATGTGCTGAGGCACAGAAGAAGTGCGCTGCTATCAAGGCAGACCTCGGTCTCTAATCCGTCAGAAAAAACAATCTATATTCTAATGAAGAGAGGAGCCCATTCCCCTCTTCATTTTTCACGGCCCGGTAGCTCAGTTGAATAGAGCGACAGATTCCGGTTCTGCAGGTCATGGGTTTGAGTCCCATCCGGGTCACTATCTTTACTTACTCAAAACGCAATGTAGCATTGTAGCTTTGTAACATTTGCAGCATTGCGAGATTTGCAGCATTGCGGGATTTTATGCTTCGCTTGGAGAGAGAATTGTTTATTGCCATTGTTTTTATGTTTGTGAGTTTTGCTTAACGTGATTTGTTTGTTCCTAATATCTCAGGACAGGACTTGGGTAAAGGCTGTGTCGCGAACTTAGCTTCTCTTCCTATTTCCTTTTGACAATGCAAAGGTACGACAAATGGGCGATACTACCAAGCATTTTGCACGTTGAATATCCATAACTATACAAAACCATACTTTCTCATACTTTAGTAAGTAGAAAAACGTCCCAGCCCTCTCCGTGAGGGAGGGTGTTGCTGCACATAGTACATTGTTGTAACCGCAAAAAACATCTAACCACTCTGCGCATGCCCCCTCTCCCTTTGGGCGAGAAGCCTCACTCTTCCGCAAGAATGAGCTTAATCTTGCGGAAGAATGACCTCAAACTTGCGGAACTTTTCACTCTGTTTTGCGGAAGACTTTTTGAGGCTGAATATGGTTGTTTTCGTGGTGAATGCGTGTGGGGGCTGCTAAATTAGGAAAAGACAAAGATTGTTGCAATGTTGCAATGTTGCAAATGTTGCAAGTAGTTTTTAAGTTCCTTAATATATTATATATATAAAAATAATTACACTAACAACAGATGTTAGCATAATTATTTCTTATTTATATAGGCAAAGCCGTGCAACAAAACTCTTGTTGCATGCAACATTGCAACATTTGCAACATTGCAACATTTTGTGAAGAGTTCAAACACCTATGAACAGCGTAAAAGAGATGTTTGTATTATCTATTTGGGTAAAAAAGTCAAACAAAACCTTATTGCGTTTTTGTTAGGTTATAGATAGTGTTTTGTTAATTTAATAGACAT
This sequence comes from uncultured Prevotellaceae bacterium, assembly GCA_937893145.1. Lineage (GTDB taxonomy): Bacteria > Bacteroidota > Bacteroidia > Bacteroidales > Bacteroidaceae > Minthosoma. The sequence goes on from CALBJW010000123.1 coordinate 1,806, forward strand.
TTGTTAATATTGTTAATTTTTGTTTAATTTACAAAAAATTTTCCATTTAGACATATCAAATCTATCTTCCTGAGATATGAGCGAGGATGTGTCTGCGATAAGCACAACATGAAAATTTGATAGAGAGCGATTCGAACCAGGAAGAGAAAAACGTGAACATGAAAATTGAGGTTCCAACCACTGAAGCATAAAATGCAACAGCAACTGGAACCTCATTATATTATATGTGTATGACCTGACAGAAAAATATTGAACGATGTGTGTGGAATGAAATCTACCTCGAACTGAAAGTCTCGAAAGTACCATCATCAAAAAATATCCGAACCTCGACAATCTTGCGCTGTGGCTTCTGGAGCTGTGAGACGACACCAGTGACTATGTCGTTCACATTGATGGCAGGTGCAACAGGTTTGCGTTCGGCAAGAGGACGAGAGGTGGAACTGCCAGAAGAGGGAGCGGACATACTTGCCAACGGAGAGAACATATCATCAGGATTGGAATCAGACGATGTGGAAAATAGATCGCCAGTCAATGGGGTTGCTCCAGAGCTGGATGGGCTGACTGTAGCATCATCAGATTTCATCATCTCGCCAATGCCCATGAACATCCAGTTGGGACTTATCTCAGGAAATGCATCGATGATATTTCGAAGTACAGGAAGGGATGGGTTAGTACGACCACCAAGAATGTTAGACAGTGTTGCCTGGTTGAGACCAACCTTATTGCAGAAGGCAACATTGTTCAAATGGTAATGCGACATTATCGCTTCGACACGCTCTTTATCCGACATAATCGTAATGAAATTTTATGATCAGTAATGTAAAGAGGGCATTTTTGCCCTTCTTTGAAATTCTGTACAAATTTAGAAATATTATTTTTAATACACAAATGTTTTGATAATTATTTTAAATATAAACGGCAAAGGTTTATAAATATCAATTTACGAATTTAATTAGATAAAGATAGAGTTTAAAGGGTGAATTTATATTTATAAACATAATCAATATTTTTATATATTTTCTTTTAGTTCATAAAAGTAAAGTAATTAACTGAGTTAAAAATCAATATATTATACGATATTCAGGTTTTGTTTTGTTATTTATTTGTGTGTATAGCATATAAAAGGCATGTTTTTAACTTAAAACTTGTACATATTGTATTATTTTCGTGGTTTTTAGTGGTTTATAAATATAAATCCTCACTCTGCATATTTATATATTGATGGCGGTTAGTTTTGTAATTTATAAATATATAAATAAATTTTATAAAGTAAATATTTAGGTGTTTGTATCTTGCTTTAATTATATTTATAAATACATTTGTTTACTTTTAGAAATATTTACAAATGAAAATTTACAGCATTAAACCTTAAAATATATTAATATAAAGATTATTTCGGGCGAATTTTTGAAAATTTACGAGAATTTTCCAGAGCCGAACAGGAGTAGAATTTGGTCATTTCACGAGATTCTCAAGCCACTCCCAGAGGGGTGTTTTGGGTGCTAAAAGACTTATTTTCAACGGTTATAGTGGTTAAATTCTTGTTCAAGAAAATGGAGCTAAAAAGTATTTTGAGGGTATTTGTGGCTAATAAATAATGGGTAAAAGCACCAGGACAGACATAAAAAAGGTCGATTTTTGAGTCTATATACTATACTCAAAAACCGACTTTACTTTTATTAGACGCTTTTTTTCAGACAAAAATTGCGAGGCTGTTCATCAGTGGAGAATGAAATAGATGAGTTCCTTCATCAAATCGCCATCGGAAATGTTGCCCTTCTCTATGCCTTTCAGTCTTGCGTCTGTCTCGCGAATCTTTCCGATGATGAGCAATGTCTTCATCGCTGTGTAGTTTCTCATCGCAGAAATGTAGTCCTTAACCTGCCACTCATTTCTGAAATCGAGCTGCTCCATGATGCCGTGCGGAGTCTTGTCAGGAGCATAATAAGCGAGCATCATGTTGGAGAAAAAGTTGAAGAGCATGGACACAACAACTGTAGGAGGATTGGATTTTGGGTTCTCGTTGAAGTAGCGGATGATGCGATTTGCCTTCATGATGTCCTTCGCAACGATGGCATTTCGGAGTTCCCAGTTGTTAAATTCCTTGCTGATTCCGATGTTCTTTTCTACAAGTTCTGATGTGATTTGTCGGAATCCCGCAGGCAAACCGAGAACCAATTTGTCCAATTCGCCAGCCAATCTGTTGAGGTCTGAACCTATAGATTCCACCAACATCAACTGTGCATTCGGGTCGATGGTGATTTGTTTGCGCTTGAGATAATCTACAATAAAAGTAGGAATCTGACCTTCTCGAAGCTTCTTGCTCTCGTAAACAATGCCGACTTTTTCGATTGCTGAGACAGCTTTGCTTCTTCTGTCCGCACTTTTATTCTTGTAGCAAATTACCAATATTGTTGTCTTTAATGGATTCTTTGCGTAAAGTGCGAAATCTTCAAATTTTAACAAATTCTGTGCCTCTTTAACAATCACTACTTGGTGTTCAGCCATCATCGGATACCTGCGTGCAGCATTTATGATGTCTCCAATTTGGGTTTCGCGCGTACAATAGATGATCTGCTGATTGAAGTCGCGTTCTGCTTCAGGAAGCACACTCTCGGCTATAAACTCCGAGATTTTATCAATGTAATACGACTCCTCGCCCATGAGCAGATAGATAGGCTTGTAGTCTGCCTTGCGTATCTGATCGACTATGTCGCGATGTGAAATCGTTGCTTCTTGTTTTGCCATTCTAATTTTTATTATTAACTTTGCGGCAAAGTTAGTAATAATATTTCAAATTACAAACTCAATCATTTATCTTCGTAGTTTTAACTTTTAACTTTTCAAGAATAAACTTCTAAAAAGATGCTCGCTCAACTGAATTTGCCTCCATACGATGCCAACATAAAGAAGGTTGGTGGAATGGTAAAGATTTTCGACGCTCAGCGCAGAAAGTTTGTTGCCCTGACTCCTGAGGAATGGGTGCGTCAGAATTTCGTACACTTCCTTTTTGAGCATAAGGGCTACTCTACTGCCCTACTGGCAAATGAGGTTGCTGTGACTCTCAATGGCATGTCGCGCAGATGCGACAGCGTGCTTTACGGAACAGATGCAAAGCCACGAATGATAATAGAATTTAAGGCTCCTACGGTTGAGATTACGCAGAAGGTTTTTGACCAGATTTGCCGCTACAATATGGTGCTGAAGGTGGAATATCTCATCGTCAGCAACGGACTGGTTCATTATTGCTGTAAGCTCAACGAAACAAAAGACGGGTACATCTTCCTTGAAGATATACCCGACTATAAGGACTTGTAGATTTTCTGTTAATCTTCCTTCTTGCGACGAAGACCACGGCGCTTCTTTGGTTCCTCCTGTGTTGGAGCGTCAACCTTAACACCTGCGAGTTCTGGGTCGATGAGGATACGGCCACAGTATTCACAAACGATAATCTTCTTGCGCATACGAACGTCAAGCTGGCGCTGTGGTGCAATCTTTGCGAGGCAACCGCCACATGCATCACGCTGAACATATACGATACCGAGACCGTTGCGTGAGTTCTTGCGGATACGCTTGAAAGCAAGGAGAAGGCGTGGTTCGATAGAGAGTTCGAGGCTCTTAGCCTTTTCACGAAGCTTCTCTTCCTCAGCCTTTGTCTCTGCTACGATTTCATCAAGCTCGTTCTTCTTGATTTCGAGGTCCTGGCTACGGTCTTCGAGAGTCTGCTCGCTTGCTGCGAGGAATTCGTTCTTAGCCTTTTCCTGGTTCTGAGCCTCACGAATACGCTTCTGGCAGAGTTCGATTTCAAGGTTCTGGAACTCGATTTCCTTGTTGAGGAGGTCGTACTCACGGTTGTTTGCAACATTGTTGAGGTGTTCCTTGTAACCATTGAGCTTGATGTAAGCCTCTTCAGTCTTAGCCTTGAGGTCGTTGATGCGGTTGTGGAGCATTGCGATTTCCTCCTGGCCCTTCTCGATACGAGTCTGAAGACCTACGATTTCGTCTTCAAGGTCCTCTACTTCGAGTGGAAGTTCACCACGGAGAGTCTTAATCTTGTCAATCTCCGACAACATGGTCTGAAGCTGGTAGAGATTGCTGAGCTTTTCCTCTACTGAGAGGTCAGCAGGATTTTCTCTTTTCTTTACGATTGCCATAATTTGCTTGTAATTATAATGTTTTTGTTTTCGTATAAACACACAAAATACCCCAGACTGCATGTCGTACACCTAATGTCAATCCTTCGTTATCCAAATCTCATTCGTCAAACGGGGCAAGAGATGCAAAAATGCTGTCAGGGGCATCAATATATGATTTCGGCTGCAAAGGTACGAATTATTTTTTGATATAGCAGCAAATTATGAGGAAAAAATAATTTTATTTCTTTTCATGCTCGAAATATTCTGCAAGTTCGCGTTCATCCTCGTCGCTGAATCCGTATGCCTCGTCGTGCTGAGTGACATCAAGACCGAGACGCTCGCTCTTAGCACTTACACGCATTGGAATCATCTTGTTAGTGAGCCAGTAGAGGGCGAAACTTACAACGAATGAGTAGATGACAACTACGAGTACACCAAGGATAGAGTTTACGAAGACATCAACGCCACCGTAGATGAGACCTTCATACCCGAACACACCTGTGAGGATTGTGGCGAAGATACCACCTGTACCATGAGTTGGGAACACATCAAGAGCATCATCAATGCTTGAACGATTCTTCCAGTAAACGGCGATGTTACATACAAGTGTTGTGAGCAGAGCCACACAGATACTCTGACCTGTAGTGACGATATCAGCACATGGTGTGATAGCCACAAGACCTACTACAGCACCTACTGCAGCACCCATACCTGAAGGCTTGAGACCACGAAGACAGTCGAGGAAAATCCATGTCATCATGGCTGTTGCACCAGCTGTATTTGTGTTGAGGAATGCCTTGATAGCAATGCCATCGGCAGCAAGACCAGAACCACCATTGAAACCGAACCAACCTAACCACAACAATGCTGCACCAAGAATGACGAATGGCACATTGGCTGGGAGGTGCTTGTCATGACTCTTTCTCTGTCCAAGGAAGAGTGCTCCGGCAAGTGCTGCCACACCTGAAGAGGCATGAACCACGATACCACCGGCAAAGTCGTGAATGTCGAAAAGCTTATGAAGAAGACCTTCTGGATGCCATGTCCAGTGTGCCAAAGGACAATATACGAAGATACAGAAGAGCATCATGAACACCATGTATGCAGAGAAGCGCACACGTTCTGCAAATGAGCCTGTGATAAGGGAAGGTGTGATGATGGCAAACTTCATCTGGAAGATGGCGTAGAGGGCCAAAGGAATGGTCGTAACGGTCAATCGTCCGTCGATATAGCCTTCTGTGCCTGGCACATTATAAGGATGAGCGCCTACATGCTGGAACATGAAGAACTGTGTTGGGTCGCCAATGAGACCAAGTCCGCCGAGGTCGTCACCAAATGAAAGGCTGAAACCGAACACTACCCACATCACACTGATTACACCCATTGCGATGAATGACTGAAGAATAGTGGAAATAACGTTCTTCTTACCCACCATACCTCCGTAGAAGAAGGAAAGACCAGGTGTCATCATAAGCACGAAGATGGTGGCTGTTGTGAGCCATGCCACATTGGATGCTGTGCAGACTCCATCATCTATAAATGTCCAAAGGTCAATGTCGTCCTGAATACAGAGTAAAGCATCCTTCTCTGGCCATACGGCGCCGATTATCGCAAAGATCACCATAAGTGACATGAGGATAATCCATCTCTTTTTAGTTTTCATAAGTCGTTTGTGTTTGTATAAATTAATAATGTTAAACCTTTTTACCATTGTTGTTTTAATCGAGTGCAAAGGTATAAATAATATTTACATTATGCAAGCAGAAAACCTAAAAATGTTTATTTTTGTAAACATAAATACAAATTTATATTGAATATTGTAATATGATATACATAAACACATATCATTTTTATACACAAAAACTATTTACGTTTTACATCTTTTCGTGCAAAAAAAACAAAGTCCGAATAGCTCTTGCGAGCCATTCGGACCTATCATTTATGCTAATGCTTCAGGAGCAATTAGCGTTGTTTTTTCCTTTTGGGGGAAGATTAATAACCAGGATTCTGGTAAGCACCCTTCTCCTCTGGAGTCATCTGGAGAGCATCAATCATACCCTGTGGGATTGGACGGAGGTAATACTTCTTCTCGATAAGACGCTTGCATTCCTCTGGCTTACGAGTATTAGCATCGCTAATGTGGTAAACACTTGCATACTTTTCCCATGTCTGAGTACGAACGAGGTCGAACCAACGATAACCCTCACCGAAGTATTCACGGAGACGCTCATCAAGGATGTAGTCGATAGTGATTACCTCTGGAGTAGCAGCCTGAAGCTCAAGGCTGTGGTCTTCAGTGAAGTTAGGAAGCTTATCGTAGCCTGTGTTGCTGCAGAGATAAGTGTAATCGTTGAAGCGAGCCTTCCATCTACCTGCACGACCACGGATTTCGTTGATGAGGGAACGAGCAGTCAAACCGCCTTCTACCTTAGCACCCTTAACAGCAGCCTCAGCAGCGATGAAGTAGAACTCAGAGAACTTAGCGATTGGGTATGGACGTGGAGAACAACCGTTAGGGTTACCAAGCTCTGTAGCCTCAGAACGGTCTGTACGGTGACCGATGTTCTTCCAAACACCAGGATAAGTCTGACGGCTTATGTGGCTGATGTCGATAACAAACTCGTTGCGACCAGGAAGTGTACCAGCGTTGATGTTACCATTTCCTTCTGCATAAACAATCTCCGAATTATCATAAGGGAGGAACTCAAGGAATACCTCACCGTTCTTGATCTGTGAACCATTAGCACCCTTTACATAATCGTTAGCGTTACCGCCCTTAGCGAAGTTACAACGATACTGATAAGTGAATGTACCATCCCAACGAGAGTCCTTGTCAGGGTTAGTGAACTTCTTGAGAGCGTCTGGAATAGGAGCCATACGAGTCCAAGGACGACCGAGTGCTTGACAAGCCTCACGGAGAACTGGGTTGTAGTAATTAGGCTCGCGCTTGTCATTGAGTTCTGTGTAGCCCTTCATATCACCGCAGTAGTTCCACTGAGTGAACCAACCAGCGAAGTTTTCAGGAGCACCACCGTTACCCCAACCAAGACCACCACCATTGAACTGGTCGCTATTTACAGTATGGTCAGCCCAAAGGAGCCATTCTGCATTACGGTCGTTCTGCCAGAAGTTTACATCAAGGAAAGTTTCCTGAAGGTAATAAACTGGATTCTGTGAAGTCTCAGACTCTTTGATAGCCGCAACAGCAACATCATAAGCCTTCTGGAAATAGCTCTGTGCCTTAGACTTATCACGGTTAGAAGTAGCAGGATAAGTATCGATGTTGTTAGGGTTCTCAAGCCACCAAGCGTAAGTAAGATAAGCCTTAGCAAGATAGAGACGAGCAGTAGTCTTTGTTACTGTACCTATAGACTCAGCTGTTTTTAATAATTCATTTTTAATTTTCAATAAATTAGTAAATATGCCTGTCATTAAGCCATACATTCCAAGTTCAATAATCATTTGAGCTAGCATTGGTGTTGGAGGCATTTGAAATATTAAGTGCGATAGTATTGGAGTTATAAGCCCTACTAAAAGTCCTAGTATTGGACCACATACAAAGCCACATATTAAAACTGGGATATGCATTGGTAAAAATATTGTTCCAGCATTAGGAATAGCATGAAAAGCTTGAGGAACAATTATTCCTAAAGCTAGAAACATAGAAGCTACAGTTAAATGTTTTGTTTTATTCATAAAATTCTTTTAGTTGTAATGGTTTAATGACTACTAAATTATAAAGCATTAATAACAACTTATCAATATTGAAGGTATTATTTAAACTAAAAGAATAATATAATTGAATTATGCTTAATGACACTATTTGTGCTATATCAACAAGTTTAAAAGAAGCAGCTATTTCAATTATCAGATTATCTGGCGATGATGCTTTTGATATTATCAAAAGAATTAGTAATGTAAAAGATATTAAACCTAACACAATAGTTTACACTCATATTTACGAAAACAATGAGGTATTGGACGAAGTGTTAGTATCATTCTTTAAAGCACCAAAAACATATACTAGAGAAGATATGGTTGAAATAAATAGCCATGGTGGCGTATATGTAACACGAAAAATATTAAGCCTTTTATTATCTGAAGGAGCAAGGCTAGCTGAACCAGGCGAATTCACAAAACGTGCATATTTAAACGGAAGAATTGACTTGTCAAAAGCTGAATCAGTAGATGATTTAA
>CALBJW010000124.1 GCA_937893145.1 uncultured Prevotellaceae bacterium
ATAGATGAAGGCTTTTCATTAGAACAAGAACCTATAAATGGTTGAAAATATGTGGTTTATGTTATGCTTATTTAACTATAAATGTTTGGATAATTCGCAGAAAATCACTATCTTTGCATATAAGATTTGAAGTCCAACTTAATACAAAACTCACTATGGAAGATTTGCTTTTGACCATTCTTTTCTTCATTGCTCTTCGTGCTCTTATGAAGGGCTTCTTTGGCGGTAAGTCAACCTTTACCCCAGATAAGTAATCAGAATCCTGGTGCTCATTCACATGTGGGTGCCGTGGTCTATATTTCTCCCTATCATCATTCCTGCCACAGTTCCTTTTCGGGATTGTGGTTTTCTTTTTTGGAAGTAAAAAAACAGGGGAATGAAAGCATTTCTACAATTAAAGTATAAAAATATGGCTCAATTTAGAAGATTATTTCTAAATTAGAAATTATTTTCGAAATTTATTTGTATCTTTGCATCACAATTTTTGTAGTATGGAACAAAAGAATTTGAATAGACTAAGAGTAATAATTGCCGAAAAGAACTTAACCAACAAGTGGCTATCAGAGCAACTTGGAGTTGGTCAGGCAACTATTTCAAAGTGGGTACAGAACAATGCCCAGCCAAATCTTGAAATGCTTATCAAGCTATCCAAACTTCTGAATGTTGACATCAATGATCTGATTCGACCAGAAGAAGTAACCCTTGATAACAAATAACTGGCATTTGCCATTAAAATATAAGAGCATGGAACTGCCCAAAGTGATAAACAACATATCAGAACGAGTGATAGACGACCTCCAGACGAAGTTGTCTAAAGGTTCAACTGTATCAGTTGCTGCCGCCTCGTTCTCGATATACGCTTATGAGGCTTTGAAGGAAGAGCTTGAAAATGTAGATGAACTGCGCTTCATCTTCACTTCACCGACCTTCATCAAAGATAAGGTTAAGAAGGAAAAGAGAGAGTTCTTTATCCCCAAACTTAACCGTGAACGTAATCTGTATGGTTCTGACTTTGAAGTCAAACTGCGTAATAAACTGGAGCAGAAAGCCATTGCCAAAGAGTGTGCTGAATGGATTCGCAAGAAGGTTAAGTTCAAGTCGAATGCCTCACAGGAGGCAATGGGCGGTTTCCTCCATGTGCAGAATGACAGGCCAAGTTCATACGTACCTTTCAATGAGTTTACAACAACAGAACTGGGCTGTGAACGTGGTAATGCGGTCTATTCGATGGTCAATGTAATGCCATCGCCATTTGCAGAAGAGTATCTGAAGATATTCAACGAGCAGTGGCACAACTCTGAAAAGTTCAAGGATGTTACAAGTCAGGTGCTGGAGTACATTGAGACCGTCTATAACGAGAATGCCCCTGAATTTATCTATTTCATAACGCTTTACAACATCTTCAACGAGTTCCTTGAAGATATTAGTGAAGACGTGCTGCCCAATGAGGCAACAGGATTCAAGAGCAGCGTGATATGGAGTAAACTCTATAATTTCCAGAAGGATGCTGCCCTTGCCATCATCAATAAGCTCGAAAAGTATAATGGCTGCATCCTTGCAGACTCGGTAGGTCTGGGTAAAACCTTCACCGCACTGAGCGTAATCAAGTATTATGAGAACAGAAACAAGTCCGTGCTTGTTCTCTGCCCTAAGAAACTATACGATAACTGGAGTACTTTCAAGACGAACTACAAGAACAATCCTCTTGTTGGCGATCGTCTGAGATATGACATCCTCTTTCACAGCGATTTGAGCCGTGAACGTGGAATGTCAGCAGGTATTGATCTCGAAAGAATCAACTGGGGCAACTATGATCTTATAGTCATTGATGAGTCACACAACTTCCGCAATGGTGGTAACATTGACGACGATGAAGAAGACTTCGACTTGGAGGAAGGCGAAAAGAAGAAGGAGAACCGTTATCAGAAGTTGATGAAGAAGGTTATCCGTGCAGGTGTCAAGACAAAAGTCCTGATGCTAAGTGCTACACCTGTAAATAACCGTTTCAATGATCTGAAGAACCAGTTGCAACTGGCATACGAAGGTCATGCAGAACAGATAAACGATGCCCTGAACATTGACAGAAGCATTGATGACATCTTCCGTAGTGCTCAGTTGGCATATAACAGATGGTCAAAGTTAGAACCAGAGCATCGCACCACAGAAAGACTCTTGGAAGAACTTAACTTCGACTTCTTTGAATTGCTTGATGCTGTAACCATCGCAAGAAGCCGTAGCCATATTGTGAAGTACTACGACACAAAGGATATTGGCAAGTTCCCAACGAGGCTTGCCCCAATATCACGTCGTCCTAAACTCACCGATCTGAACGATAGCATTACTTTCAGCGATATTGCAGAACAGCTCAACGAACTGAATCTTAGCATCTATACCCCTTCACTCTATATCTATGATAGTGTGAAGGATGACTATGAGATCAATATGGAAGGTTCAGGAATCTCGATTGACGGTCGTGAGAAAGGTCTTCGCAAACTGATGGCTACGAACTTGCTGAAACGTCTGGAGAGTAGTGTAAACTCTTTCCGCCTGACATTAGGTCGTATCACAGACTACATCGAAGAAACACTTGCTGTCATAGATAAGAAGGGTGATTCTGGTGCCATAGACGTTACGACTTTCACCGATGACCTTGACAGCAGCGACAGCGAGAATGATCCATTCGTAGGAAAGAAGTCAAAGATTAATCTCAGGGATATTGACGTAGTTCGTTGGTCGAACGATCTGCGTCATGACCTCGAAATACTGAAACTTCTTCTGCTGATGTTGAAGGACATCACTCCTGCCCATGACTGCAAATTACAGATGCTCGTTTCGGATTTGAAGCAAAAATTCGAGCGACCTATTAACGTAGGGAATAAGAAGGTCTTGATATTCACAGCCTTTGCCGATACTGCCGATTACATCTATGAACAGTTGGCAGAACGTATCAGAAAGGAATGTGGCTTGAATGTTGGACTTATAACAGGTAGCACAGATGGACGTTGTACGATACCGAAGTTCCCACTTTCATTCAACAATGTTCTGACCTTCTTCTCGCCAATATCAAAAGACCGTGCTGTGCTTTTCCCAAAAGCGACTGAGGATATTGACGTTCTTATAGCCACAGACTGTATATCCGAAGGTCAGAACCTACAGGATTGTGACTATCTGATAAACTATGACATTCACTGGAACCCTGTTCGTATCATTCAACGTTTCGGACGTGTTGACCGTATCGGAAGCAAAAATGAAGTGATACAGCTTGTGAACTATTGGCCAGACATTGAACTTGATAAATATATCGAGTTGAAAGGTCGTGTCGAGAGTCGTATGAAGGCAACAGTCTTGACCAGTACAGGTGATGACAACCTCCTTTCTGCCAATGAAAAGGGAGATCTGGAGTATCGTAAGAATCAGCTGAAGAAACTTCAGGAAGAGGTTGTTGACATCGAAGATATGGACACAGGTATCAACATCATGGATTTGGGACTCAATGAGTTCCGCCTTGACTTGCTCAGTTATATCAAGGAGAATCCAGACGTTGAACATGCTCCATTTGGAATGAATGCCGTAGTAAAAGCTACTGATTTGGCAAAACCAGGAGTCATCTACATCCTGAAAAACAGGAATACAAGTGTCAACATCGACAAGAAGAATCTTCTGCATCCGTTCTATATGGTCTATATCTCTGATGATGGAACAGTAATCTGTGACCATCTTCAGCCGAAGAAACTTCTCGATGTGATGCGTCACGTCTGCAAAGGTCGTAATAAACCAGATCAGGAACTATGTGCTGTCATCAACAAGGAAACTGCTGATGGCAGAAAAATGCAGCACTATAGTGATCTGCTCGCAAATGCCATTGACAGCATTATCTCTGTCAAAGAAGAATCAGACATCGACAGCCTCTTCTCTATGGGCGAAACAACAGCCCTATTGGGTGAGGTCAAAGGGTTAGACGATTTTGAGTTGATAACATTCTTGATTATCCGATAGTCTATGATTGATCTGAAGTTTCCATCAAGTACAAAGGTCGGCAAGCCTGTGCCAAAGAATGCTTTCTACAAGCATCTGGAAGTGAATGCCAAGATAAAGCAGCACTTTGTGGATGATGTGGTTGGCATCAACTGGCTCTACAAGATCGCTCCTTCTACAGTGAATGTGACGGATGGCACGTCAGTACATGAGATTGTCATCTTCTCAGCAGGATTGAAATCAAAAGACTGCCCAGATGATGTATTTCTCTTCATTGATCAGAAGATGCCTCGACATGTGGTTTTTCTTCTTGAATATGAGGGCAAATATAAGGTCTTGCTCAACTATAAGGAATGGAAAGAAGGTCAGGCTGATCAGTTCAAGATAGTCAAGACCTTTGCAACAGAGTGGTTGACAGAAGATCAAATATCACTTGCCCTCGAAGGTCAGACGATGGATGCCATCTATGAAGCAATGGCAGGTCAGGTTTCTGGCTTTGGAACAACAACAGCCCAAGACACGAAACGTATCGTGGAGTTAGAGGCATTGATAACGAAAGGGAAAAAGGATGTGGAAGCCCTTCAAAAGAAAATCCGCAACGAGCGACAACTGAACCGTCAGATGGAAATGAACGGTGAAGCCAGAACGCTAAAAAAGCAAATTGCCTTATGGCAGAATGAATTACAAGAATTAAAGAAATAAATCAATATAACAATGGCAAAACCTGAAAGATTAGAATTACAGTCAGCTGATGGTGTACAGCTCAACCTTGATGCACTCTATCAGATTGCACCTTCTTGCTTTACTGAAGCAGAAGATCCAATGACTGGAAAGATTAAGCGCATGGTCAATTTTAACACCTTGCGCCAGTTACTTGGTGACGACACAGTTGAAGATGCCCCTGAAGCATACGAGTTCAACTGGGTTGGAAAACAGGCAGCTCGTGCTGACGTGTTGCATCCAATTCAAAAGACGCTTCGTCCAGTTAAGGAAGACAGCGTAGATTGGGATAATACGCATAATCTTTATATAGAGGGCGATAATCTCGAAGTATTGAAACTACTTCAAAAGTCATATCTGGGTAAGGTGAAGATGATATATATAGACCCACCTTATAACACTGGAAATGATTTTGTTTACCATGATGATTATGCTGCAACCCAATCAGAATATGAGGTTGCGGCAGGTAATGTTGACGAACAGGGAAACCGATTTGTGAAAAATACAGATAGCAATGGAAGATTTCATTCAGATTGGTGTTCTATGATATATTCCAGATTAATGGTTGCAAGAACATTGTTATCAGAAGAGGGTGTAATCTTTATTAGCATTGATGACAATGAAATAAGGAATTTGAAGAACATCTGTGATGAAATCTTTGGAGCTTCGAACTTTGTCGGAAACTTAATTCTGCAAACAGCGACAGATAATAATCCAAGGCAAATTACTACAGAACATGAATATGTCCTGTGCTATTGTCGTAACAAACAAGTTCAAGCTCCTTGGCAATCTACAAGTGAAAAAGCTCAACTAATTCAAGAGAAATATTTGTCACTTAAGGAAAGATATGGTTCTGATATTGAAACCATTCAAAAAGAATTAAGATCCTGGATAAAAAAGAACAGTAGTGCTCTTGAAGGAGTAGCACACTACGATAACGTTGATAGTAAAGGTGTATTCCACGATGGAGATATTGCTAATACTGTCTTTGGAGGTTACAAATACGATGTTATCCATCCTATTACAAAAAAAGCATGTAAGATTCCTGAGAAAGGCTTCCGTTTTCCTGAGGCAACAATGAAAAGCATGATTGCTAATGATGATATAATGTTCGGAGAAGACGAAACTACCTTAATTAAACCCAAAAAAAGGTTAGAAAATGCCAAGGATGTTTTAAGATCGGTTATATATGAAGATGGTCGCGCTTCAACAAAAAAGTTTGAAGCACTTATGGCACGTGATATATTCCAGAATCCTAAATCTACAACAATTCTTAGCCGCCTAATTAGTTTCATTGCCACGAATGACAATGACATTGTTTTGGACTTCTTTTCGGGAAGCGCGAGTACAGCAGAAGCTTGTTTACAGAACTCAGCAAAGAATGGGATTAATTTGAAATACATAATGGTTCAGTTACCTGAAAATTTGGATGAATCATTGAAGACAGCAGATAATCGAGCTAAAAAGACTATTGAAAATGCAATTGGTTTTCTGGATTCAATAGAAAAGCCACATAGTATTTGCGAAATAGGAAAGGAACGTATACGTCGCGCTGGCAAAAAAATCAAAGAAGAATATCCAGAGGCATCAGCTCTTGATACGGGTTTCCGTGTTTTCCGTGTTGATAGCAGCAACTATGAGGAAGTAGAACATACTCCTAAAGAATGGAGTCAAGACCAGCTCGACCTCTTCTTGAATAATATCAAGTCCGATCGTGATGATCTTGATCTGCTTTTTGGTTGTATGCTTGACTGGGGTGTTAAATTATCAATGCCAATGACATCTGAGGAAGTCGATGGAAAGATGGTTTATACGGTCAACGATGGAGATCTTGTTGCCTGCTTCGCTGATGACGTAACAGAAAATGTTGTCAGAGCAATGGCTGACAAGATGCCACTTCGTGTTATATTCCGTGATAGTTGTTTCTGTGAGGATGCAGCTAAGATCAATATATATGAGACCTTCAAACAGTTAATGGATTGGAGCGATCAGGAAGTAGTAAAGAATATAAGAGTGATTTAAGCCATGCGAATAAGATATAAACATCAACGTTTCCAGACAGAGGCTGCACGCTCTATTGCCAATGCCTTTACTGGTCAGCCAAAAAGTGATGGTCAGAGTGACCACACAGTTGACCAAGGAAAGA